>NZ_JBLZFY010000133.1:0-9296 GCF_050753365.1 Geminocystis sp. CENA526 | reverse complement strand
TGCCTTGGCAACTCGTCAAATTAAGGGATTACATAGTCGTTTAGAAAAAGGCGAATCGGCGTTAGTGGCTTTAGCAAAGCGACCTGGAAATGACGAGCAAGTATTACAAAAAAAGGTAGAAGATATACTCAAAAATAATCGAATTTCAAATTATATTGAATATTCAATCACAAAAAAGATTAGCTATGATAAAGTATATATTGGTCATGGTTCACGTTCTCAATCATCTTCCTATAAAAGGGTTCGTAAAACAAATCTACAACTGAATTATCAAAGAATAGAAGCTGAAATTGAAGAGACAGAAATATTGGCAGGTTGGCGATTATATGTGACAAATGCCCCCCCAGAGAGATTAACCTTAACCGAAGCAGTGGAATCATACAAGGAACAATGGCAACCAGAAATGGGATTTCACCGTTTTAAAAAAGGACGTTTATCAGCATTACCGATTTATTTTCGGGATGAAGATAAAATTAGAGGATTAATGTTTTTATTAACGATCGCCCTGAGAGTTTTTACTTTGATGGAATTTGTAGTTCGCCGTCAATTACATGAATCTCAATCCAGTTTAGCAGGTCTTTATGACGGTAATCCAAAACGCAGTACAAATCGTCCCACCGCAGAAAAAATGTTACGAGGTTTCTGTAACATAACTTTATGTAAACATCGAGATGGTTCACGAGAAATATCATCATTGAATCCGTTGCAAAAAGAGATATTAAGTCTGATGGCAGTACCAGAGTCAATTTATAGTAGTCTAGGTGATGATTGGGAAAAAAGAATTGATTAGCGTATTAAGTACAATAATAAATTAAATAAGATAAATTAAGGGCAAATAAACGATTGGTGGGTTAAATAATCACAAAACTGATTTCATTGTTTGATTGACAGTATCCTTGATGGTGTTGATGGTTTTAAACAAGATGAGAAATCACCGACTCAAACTATAGCTTTTTCGAGAGTTAACAGAAGTTTCTTGGGTTTGGCAATGGGGACAGGTAACGGGATAATAGTCATAAGAATTGATGTAATCAGAGAGTCTTCTTTCTAAGATTTTTCCTGAACCTTTACATTTTACACAAAATTTCATAATATGCTATGATAGCGATTGTATTTTTGTTTCAAAGTTTTTTATAAGATAGCAGATAAATGATATTTTAGTTCTCCTTTTGTTAATGTTTCTTTACATTCTTTTAACGTAAAGAGAAATATGAGGGGGTTTTTTATCAAATTTTCATCGTAGTTTATAAACTTATGTAAAATTTTGACATGGAAAAAGAAAATAAATCTAAAATTTTGCCACTTGTCAATAAAGATATAATAAAATTTATTGTTTTAAAATTCAAGAATAACGAAAAAGTTAGAGTTTATGAATAAATATTAAATTTTGTTGCAATGTCACAACTTCCCAGAGATAAAAGACATTGATTTGTTACCTCGCAATGACGTAATTAACTCAATTCTACGCTATCAGCATAGCTATAAAGTTCTATGCCTAAATTTTGCGCTACAGGCTTGGCTCGATCATCAACCATAGGACAAATTACCATTTTACGGTTAGCTTTGCGTTGATGACGTTTTTCATAAAAAGCCACTTTCCTATCAAAAATATACATTCCCGCTTTATCGATCGAGGATTTGATTTCACACAGAATCAGTAAACCATTTTTAACAATAACATCGATTTCTACTTGATCTGGTCTGCCAAATACTTCCCCTTCGTCATCAAATTCATTGACGTTTAATACTTGCACCCCAAAAGAATCTTCAAGGATACCTTTAAGAGCATTACGGAAACTGGCTTCTGAGTATAATCCCCACCGTGAACCTAACGCCCCGATGGTGCTATCATATTTTTTATCCAGTTTTTTGATTTGTTCTAGGGTTTCATTCCATTTGCGATTATTTTCATCCCATTTGAGATTTTGTTGGTGCATAAACTCATCTAAACGGCGATTATTTTCATCCCATTTACGGGCTTGTTCTTCCCTGTCACGCTGTAATTCTTCTAAAATTCGATCGAACTTACTTTCTGTTTCTTGTTTTGGTGCATAATATTCCGAGACGGTACGCAAAATGAAATCCCGTATTAGTGGATCGTTACTGATTAATTGTGGTAACTGTTGTTGAATAATATCTTTAATCTCTGTTTCTGTCATGGTTTTATTGTTTTTACCTATCACTTAATTATTATAGTTTTTGGTGAGCATTTGGGGTTTTAAGAGATTGCTTCGTGTCTCGCAATGACAGATAAGGAAGGTTCGATCGAAATTATCACCGTATGTTGCAGATTTTCTCATATCACCTTAACCGAACTTTTCTTTGGTAGATTACCGTAACTTAAAGAAAACTATAATTTTTGTCCATCTCCTACAATAGAAGTTAAGCTCGATCGAATTAAGACAAAAAAGCAATTTTATATTTTATATAAGGAGATCAACTTTTATGAATGGAAATATTAGAGTCGGAAGTTTATTTGGTATTCCCTTCTATATACATCCCTCATGGTTTTTAGTATTGGGGTTAATGACTTTAAGCTATGGTGGTAGTTTAGCCTATCAAACTGGATTGCCGGGGGTTTTACCTTGGTTATTAGGACTTTTTGCCTCTTTACTTTTATTTTCTTCTGTTTTAGCCCATGAATTAGGACATAGTTTCGTGGCAATGGCTCAAGGTATTCAAGTTAAATCCATTACCCTGTTTATTTTTGGTGGGTTAGCATCCTTAGAAAAAGAATCGCAAACCCCCGAACAAGCCTTATTAGTGGCGATCGCAGGTCCTTTAGTTAGTGTGTTATTATTCGTCTTGTTTACCATCATCGGCGTTAACTTTGAGTTACCTCTGGCTTTAAGTTTAATCGTATCGTTGTTAGCGATGGTTAACTTTATCTTAGCCGTATTTAACATGATTCCGGGGCTTCCCTTAGACGGTGGCAACGTGTTAAAAGCGATTGTGTGGAAAATCACAGGTAATCCCCAAAAAGGCGTAATTTTCGCAGGAATGGTTGGACAATTTTTCGGTTGGACTGCCATTATTGTCGGTATTTTAGGTACATTAAATGTCATTGGTTTTGGTAACTTCTGGACGATGTTTATTGGTTGGTTTTTACTGCAAAATGCGGGTACTGCGGCACAATCTGCAAGAATTGAAGATAAATTGAATCACTACACCGCCGCCGATGCGATTTTACCAGAAAGCCCTGTTATTCCAGATAATTTAACCTTACGAGAGTTTGCTAATGAATATGTTATTGGTAAACAACAATGGCGTAAATTTTTAGTTACTAATGAAAATGGTATTTTGATCGGTGTTTTAAATGTGGATGATTTGAAATCGATCGCCACTTCATCATGGAATGAAACCCTAGTATCAGACTTAATGAAATCCAAAAATGAAGTAAAAACCGTAATTGATACCCTTTCTTTGTTAGAAGTGGTTAAACTAATAGAACAACAACCAGAACAAGAATTAACAGTAGTTAAAGAAGATGGTTTTGTGGTAGGACTTATTGAAAAACAAGGTATTGTCAGATTTTTACAATCTCAAATGACAAATGCTAATGCTTAGTTCATTGACAATTCACAATGGACAATCAATAATTAACAGTGAATAATGAATAATTAACAGTTAGTCTCATAACCCGCAAAGAAATAAATTTCATTGCTGATAGCACAAGTCGGCTAAAGCGACTGATTTAAAGACACAACAGAATATTGTGTATGTAATTTTGATAAAAATGATATTTATTAAATCGCTTTAGCAGATTTTCGCTGTTAGCTTCGTCAATTTATTGCGAAGCGATCCATGATACCATTTCATAAACCTTATTAATTCTTAATTCTGCATTCTTAATTCTTAATTTTTTTATCGCCAGTGACCAATTATTATGCCATTTTAGGGGTGACAAGAGATGCTACCCCTGAAGAAATAAAAAAAGAATTTCGTAGTTTAGCAAGACGCTATCATCCTGACGTGAATCCGGGGGATGCTTCGGCTGAGGAAAAATTTAAGCAGATTAACGAGGCTTATGATATACTCTCAGATTACCAAAAACGTCAACAATATGATTTTCAATTTTTTGGCACTAATAAACGGGGAATGAATCGCCCTAGTGGTTTTACTCCTCCCAAGAATTTTCAAGGTTTTTGGGATAATATCAGTAGTGCTAATGGTGGCAAAACAAGAATTTCCTCAAATCCTACTCGCCCCATAGGTGATTATAGCCCCGGTACAAAACGAGTGGCAAGGGCGGTGTCTCCTCCTCCTCGTTCTCAACCAAAGGATATTGAGGCTAAACTAGATTTACCTCTGGAAAAGGCTTTTTCTGGTGGTAGGGAAAGAATTAAGTTGGAAGATGGTCGATCGCTCGAAGTTGATATGCCTTCAGGTATGTATCATGGGCAAAAAATCCGTTTGAAAGGGCAAGGTATTCGAGGCGGTGATTTATATTTAAAAATTTTGATACTACCTCATCCTATTTTTCAGTTACAAGGTTCGGATATTTCCTGCGAAATTCCTTTAACTCCAGCAGAAGCCATCGTTGGTGGTTCGATCGAAGTACCCACCATAGACGGATTAGTAAAAATGAACGTACCCGCAGGAGTGAAGTCGGGACAAAGATTAAAATTAGCTAATAAAGGTTATCCTAATATACGAGGAGAAAGGGGAGATCAACTAATTATTATCGATGTGATTGCACCTTCAGAAGTAAGTGAAGCGGAAAAAAAATTATATGAACAAATCAAAGAAATTGAACAATTTAATCCTCGACAAAAATTGATTAATTATTATAATAAATAATTACTCATGCAAGATATGAAGATGATCAAATGTTAAATTTTTTGAGTCGATTTAATAAAGTAAAATACTATATAATATTTAGCTTTTTTATTCTGTTAATATCAAGTAGTATTCGTCATATTTTATTCAATTCTCAAGGGTTCGATTTAGGGATTTTTGACAACGGTATTTACTTAATTTCTCAAGGTAAAACCCCTTATGTTAGCTTTCGACAATTACATATTTTAGGAGATCATGGGGCATGGATTTTATATCTAATCGCTCCTTTTTATGTAATTTTTCCTTCTGTTTATTGGTTATTTATTATACAGGCTTTTGCTTTATCGATCGCACTTATCCCAATATGGCATTTAGCTAAATCAATGGATTTAACGGATTCAAAAGCCAGAAGTGTTTGTTTAATTTATCTCTTATATCCCCTCATATTTAACGTTAATTTATTTGATTTTCACCCCGAAGTAATAGCAGTACCTTTATTTTTTACTGCACTTTTAGCAGTCAAATTAAATAAAATTTATTGGTTTATAGGTTCAATTATTTTCATCTTAGGATGTAAAGCCGTATTAGCCTTAAATATTTTGATGATGGGGATATGGTTAATCTTTTTTCAGGGTAAAAAAAGTTATGGAATAATTGCGATATTTAGTGGTGTTTTCTGGTTTATTATTGCCACTCAATTAATTATTCCTAGCTTCAGTGGAGAAGAAGCCGCCGCCGTTAGCCGATACAGTTTTTTAGGGGATTCTGTGGGTGAAATTGCCTTGAATCTAATATTAAAACCCCAGATTATTTTATCTTATTTATTTACCCCTG
This sequence comes from Geminocystis sp. CENA526, assembly GCF_050753365.1. Classification (NCBI taxonomy): domain Bacteria; kingdom Bacillati; phylum Cyanobacteriota; class Cyanophyceae; order Chroococcales; family Geminocystaceae; genus Geminocystis; species Geminocystis sp. CENA526. The sequence goes on along the minus strand of NZ_JBLZFY010000133.1, from coordinate 3,683 downwards.
CAAATCTGGAATATTTGTTTTTATTATTCATTCCTGTTATTCCAGTCTTGGCTTGGCAAGAATTAACAAATTTAATCCCTGCTATACCGACTTTATTTCTCAATTTAGTTACAGATTATCAACCGCAAAAAGATTTAGTTCATCAATATTCTTTACCAATAATTCCTTTTTTAATAGTTACCATTATTGTTAGTTTAGCTAATTATAAAACATGGTTTTATTCTAGTGCCAAAATCAGAATTTGGTCTTTAATTGCTTTTCTGGCTTTAGCTAAATATCTCTACTTTTTTCCTAATGCTTTATACTGGAAAAATATCCATACATGGCGATCGAGCAATGAAGCAATTAATTTGATTCAAAGTAAGGCAGGAGTATTAACTGCACCTCAATTTGCACCCCATTTAACCCATCGAGAAGTAATTGGTTTAGCCATTGATAATATTGACTATGATTCGATCGATAAGTATGATTATATTTTACTAAATTTAGACAATCCAACAGGTTATAGTTCTCAGGAAGATATACAGAAATTAATTGACTTTTTACAGTCTAAAAATAACTTTAATTTAAGCTACGAAAAAGATAAAATATTTTTGTTTGAAAAAATAAATGATTAAATCGATTAAAATTGTCAATTTAGGATCATTTATTTAGGATCATTAAATAACCACCAAAGTAAGATATGAGTGTCAATTAAATATCTGTTTCCCATTGTTGTAATTCTTCTTCTGGTAATTGTTCAAAAAATGCCTCTCCTAGTTTCCCTTGTAATAACCCAGAGGTTCGTGGTTGTTCATTTTCTTGATTTATTTCTAAGCACATTTGATGCACTAATTCATAAATTTGAGTTAAATTTTCTGAGGGAATTTGATGTAATTCTTCTATGATTTTATCAATTAGCATTGTTTTATTTTATTCCTAAGTTTCGATTGTTTAATTATCAGTTTTGACTTTAGTTTTTCTCGGAGTATCAAAAAGGACTGAAATTTTTATCAATTCTAAAACATTCATTTATTTAATTTTTTCCTAATCTTAGCAAAATCTCGATCACTAAGAACTGCTTTGCTCGATCGAACTCCCCCTGTGTCATTGCGAGGCACAAAGCAATCTCCAAAATCGATCGAACCTTCCCTTGTGTCATTGGGAGGCACGAAGCAATCTCCAAAATCGATCGAATCCCCCCTGTGTCATTGCGAGTCACGAAGCAATCTCCAAAATCGATCGAACCCTACCTAAAAGCTCGATCGAACTAAATAAAAATTAACTATCATTGAGGTTATAGTTCTCAAGAAGATATACAGAAATTAATTGACGTCTTACAGTCTAAAAATAACTTTAATTTAAGCTATGATTTTGATTGAAAAAAATAATCTGAATAATCCCAAATCGATAATAAGATAATAAGCCCATGAATATTATTATTCCGAAAAAATCGATCGAGCATTTTTGCGAAAAACACCATATTCAAAAACTTTCCTTATTTGGTTCAGTGTTAACATCAGATTTTAACGAGAAAAGTGATATAGATATATTAATTGAGTTTTCTCCTGAACATATACCCGGTTTAATTACCCTAGCCAAAATGGAGTTAGAATTATCCTCAATATTTAAGCGTACTGTGGATTTACGCACTCCCGAAGATTTAAGTAAATATTTTCGACAACAGGTATTAGATTTAGCACAGGTACAATATGATAGAAAAAAGTGATTTAATTAGATTACAGCATATGTTAGATGCTAGTCTGAAGGCGATAGTTTTTATTGAGGGAAAAACTGAGTCGGATTTAGATAATGATGATTTATTAGTTTTTGGTTTAGTTAAAGCTATTGAAATTGTAGGAGAAGTGGCAGGAAAGGTATCAAAAGAATATCAAGTTAATCATCCTGAGATACATTGGTCAGCAATGATTAGTATGCGTAATCGTTTAGTTCATGCTTATTTTGACATTAATAAAAAAGTACTATGGAAAACCCTCCAAAAAGACTTACCTGAATTAATTATTATCTTAAAATCACTGTTATCAATAAATGATTAAATGATTATGATAATTAATTACCTTAAATAAATGGATTAATTTTATTGTTATCAACTTTTACTTTCTCTCTATTATCATACATTAATTGCAGACAATCCTCTAAATCATCCCCCTTCCATCTGCCACCATGTCTTAAAATTGACTTTCCTGAAGCAGGACGATAATTAATTGACTCTTCTAAATTTATCCCTTGTTCTGATTTAATAAACTCTACAAATTTTGCTATTATTTTAAGATTTTCAATACTGATTTCAGCTAAATCATCTTTGATTTTATTTTGTAATTCTAAAACGTTCATTTTTTATTTTCTCCGAATTTTTCATCGTCATTGCGAAGTAACAAAGCAATCTAGCTAATCAACTCTATTTTATAATAAAACTCGATCGCTAAAAGCGACGCTGTGGGAGCAAATTTACTTATAATTAAACAAAAGTACTAAAGAGGTATTGAAATGGTAGAAGTAATTTTAAATATGTCTGAGGAGGTTTTATCAGCAAGGCGTAAGTCACCCCAAGAGTTTGGACAGGAGATGCGTTTAGCGGCAGCGATATTCTGGTATCAACAGGGGGAAATTTCTCAAGAAAAAGCGGCTCAAGTGGCAGGGTTAAATCGGAGAGATTTTTTGACAATGTTGGCACTAGAAAAAATAGATGTCTTTCAAGTGGACTTTGCCGATTTGGATAGGGAGTTAGAAGGTGAGTAATTTAACGGTTATCAATACTTCTCCTCTCATTTTTTTGAGTAAGGCTGGATTGATTGATTTGCTAAGAGTAGTAAATAAGCAGATTATCGTGCCGAAGGCTGTTTGGGATGAGATTTATACTTATGGCGAGGAAGACTTGACAGCCAAAGTTGTAGTAAACACACAATGGTTAGTAGTAAGGGAAACTCCATCAGTGCCAATAATCATTCAAAATTGGGATTTAGGAAAAGGAGAGTCGGAAGTATTGACTTGGGGTTATACCTATAAGGGAACGGATGTAATTATAGATGATTTAGCAGGGCGACGGTGTGCTTCTGCTTTAAGCATTCCTGTTAAGGGTACTTTAGGTTTAGTATTACTGGCAAAAAAACGAGGTGTTATACCTCTAGCTCGTCCTGTTTTAGAGCAGTTACGCCTAACGGGAATGTATCTTTCTGAATCGGTTATTAATCAGGCTTTGGTAAGAGTAGGGGAGTGAAAAATTATTATTGACATCGATCGAACTTCCCCCTATGTCATTGCGAGGCACGAAGCAATCTCCAAATCAATCGAACCCTACGCAAAACCTCGATCAAACTAAATAAAAATTAATTATAATGGGATTGAATTATTATTTTGTCATCCTGTTATAATCATTTAACTTAATAAAACTTAGATGGACTTACCTAAATCAGAACCTATAATTTATGAAGCTAACCCCTTAATAGAGATTATTGATAAGGGCAAGAATTTGGATAGAGAAAATTTTAGCAATCTTTCCCTTCAAGATAATGAAAAAAGTAACTTGGACATTTTAAAAGAATTTGGATTAATCGGTTGTATTAGTGCCGAACCCAATCTTTCAACTAATTATAAATTTGTTCTCAGAGAAGAATTAGAGGGCTAACAACAGTTAACAAAAATTTACTTAATTCTTTTTAAAATTACTCATTTATAATGCTAAA
>NZ_JBLZFY010000132.1:0-9417 GCF_050753365.1 Geminocystis sp. CENA526 | reverse complement strand
AAATAAAAAATTAAATCAATTTAGATATTGAAATCATTAAATTAATATAGTTTATCGTCATTTTCAATCGGGTAAAAATAATTATTGGAGAAGTCTAATGATGCACAATAAATTGCAAGATAATTGTCAATAACAAAATAATACTCTCGATCGAACCTTAAAATTTGTAAGATTTCATAAAAACTGTTACTTTTTTTGTGAGAATCTTGCTTAGAGTATCCCATAAAGGTTAAGTTATATATTAATTTTAAATTCTGTCATGGAAATTATATGAGAATTTTAGTCACAGGCGGTGCAGGATTTGTCGGCTCACATCTAGTCGATCGACTTATGGAGCAAGGACATGAAGTATTATGTTTAGATAACTTTTACACGGGTACAAAAAACAATATTCTACAATGGCTTAATCATCCTCGTTTTGAGTTAATTCGTCACGATATTACCGAACCCATCAGATTAGAAGTAGATCAAATTTACCATTTAGCTTGTCCTGCTTCCCCCATTCATTATCAATTTAACCCCGTCAAAACCATCAAAGTTAACGTCATGGGTACATTGAATATGTTGGGATTAGCAAAACGGGTTAAGGCTAGATTTTTGTTAGCTTCCACATCTGAAGTATATGGCGATCCAGATGTACACCCCCAACCCGAAGAATATCGGGGCAATGTAAATTGTATTGGTATTCGTAGTTGTTATGATGAAGGTAAACGAGTTGCCGAAACTCTATCCTTTGATTATTATAGAGAACACAATGTAGAAATTAGAGTCGCTCGAATTTTCAACAGTTTAACAGGGGATCAAAAAGTTATTTATTATCAGGGAAATCAACTTTACTATGAAACTTTTGCTGATTGTTTCGATCGAATTAATAATAACATAGAGAATGTATTTGTTCCCTGTTTTAATGAAAATAATCAAACGGTTTTAAAACCGATTTCTGCTATTTGGAAACATCCCGTAAAAAAACGAGGTTATGTGATTCAAACTACTTGGGGAAAAGAAGTCAAAATTACTGAAGATCATAGTTTATTTACTAGAGATGAAAATGGCTTACCTCAAGCAGTTTTTGGCAAAGATTTAAAAGTAGGAGATTACATTGCGATTCCTCGCCATATTCCCTTTATGGATAAGCCTTTTACGCCCTTTTTTATAGCGGATAAATTGCCCTCAGATGGTTTAGGAATAGTTAGTAATAATATTATTAGTTATCTGGAAAAATATCACGAAGAAATCCGTAATTATCTCTCTTTTTGTGGTGTTAACTCAAGGCAACATTGGGTAAAAATTAAACGTTTTGAAGCCCATAATAAAATGCCCGTTGCTTTATGGAATCATTTAAAATTACCCGCCGATAATAAATCTTTCCTGAAAGCTCAATATTCTAATCTCAGAATCAAAAACTATATTCAAAATATCGATGAATTTCTCTGGTTTTTAGGATTTTATTTAGCAGAAGGATGTTTAGTTTATCGTCATGGTGATTATCAACTTTTATTCAGTTCTAATATTAAATATTTGGAAAAACTTATCCAAATTACTGAGAACTTATTCGGTTATAAAGCCAAAATTCGTCATGATAAAAATAAAGCTCCATCAGTGTGCATTAATTCTAAAATTATTGTTCAATTAGTTGTTAATTATTTAGAATTTGGTCAAGAATTAAGTACTAAAAAAGATATACCTAATTGGATATTACAGTTACCTAAAAATCAGTTAATTCATTTCTTACATGGTTTTTGGGAAGGTGACGGAAACCATGATGCTAAAACTACTGGCAAATTATTAATATTTAATAGTTCTAGTAAAAAAATTATTGAAAAGCTAGTTTTAATTTTAGCAAAATTTGGGATTGTGGGTAGTGTTTCTAGTTTCCTAACTAAAGTCAAAAAAGGAGATTGTAAAAAATATCAAAGTTATAGAATAACAGTTCAAGGGTTAGACAATTATGACTTATTACAGTTAGATAAAGCAAATCAAAAACTACAAGCAAAAACAACAGAAGACATCGCTTGGGCAACGGTAAAACACATAGAAGAATTTATCATTGATGATTATGTCTATGATTTTTCTGTACCTGAATACGAAAATTTCATTGGTGGTACTTATGGCATTTTCTGTCATAACACTTATGGACCTCGAATGTTAGAAAAAGATGGTAGAGTGGTTAGTAACTTTATTGCCCAAGCTATTAGAGGTATTCCTTTAACCATTTATGGTGATGGCTCACAAACCCGTAGTTTTTGCTATGTTTCTGATTTGGTAGCAGGTTTAATGGCATTAATGAATAATGATTATGTCGGTCCTGTAAACTTAGGTAATCCGGGAGAATATACCATTTTAGAGTTAGCCCAAACTATCCAAGAAATGATTAACCCCGATGCGGAATTAGTTTATAAACCTTTACCTGAAGATGATCCTAAACAAAGACAACCTGATATTACAAAAGCAAAACATTACTTAAATTGGCAACCGACTATTCCTTTGAAGGAAGGTTTACAAAGTACGATCGAGGATTTTCGTAAGCGTATTATAATTTAATTAGGGTCTGCTGAAAAAGTATTTTGATGAAGAGAGGGAAAAGCGGATTTGGGAAAAGGGAAAAGGGAATAAGTAATAAAAATAAAGGTTTTGAGACTTTGTATTGACGTATAATCACAAAGTAATTTTAAATAAAATTTAGTAAAAAATGCTCAGTTTTTCAGTAAAAATTGTGAAAATTGAACACTTTTTAGTTAATGTAGTGTGTCTAAATTCTTGATTTTAATAGTCTTCAGATTTATTCAGCAAACCCTAATTATCAGTTTTCCCAATCAGGACATTTTTCATCATCCCAACCAAAAGGGTGCATAGCACATACGAGCAAATTACCATTGTAAGTCTGACCATGATAATGGATGCACCCGACACAGGCTGGATGTTTTTGGGGATGAGGTTGTGGTTTATCATCTTGAAATAAAGATTGTAATTCGTCTAATTCATTATTTTCATCTTCATCAAATTCACGATAATTTTCATCAAGAAAAAAATCAAAAACATCGATTACGAAATCATCAACTTCCGTCAAAAATTGATTTAATTCAGTGGTTAAAGTTTCTTCAATTTCTTGAGTTAATTCATCAAGTTTTGTTTCTAACTCTCGATTAATGTGATTAGATAATGACTGTAATTGTCTTTCTACTTGATTTAACCATTGTAGTAAACTATTTTCCCAATTATCCATGTGCCTATGTAATGGTGGTGTTAAAACTAATTTGATTGTAACTGTTTTCAGTGTATTCTAAACTTTGACAATTTGTTGATTTTGAAAAGATTTAAGGGTAGCTTGAGCGACTTTCAAACTATAGGCACTATCGGTATTATTGATATATAGGGGTTTTCCTGTGCGCAAATGCTCTAATACTAAGTTAGTATCTTGGGTAAACAATCCCCGACGACTAGCAACTTCTATAGCTATCTCCTCATCACCCCGTTTTATTTTACCCTGTTCTCCATCAAATACTAATGTACCTCGATCGCCATAAATTTCTAAGGTTCGATCGTTACTTTGAAATTGATTACCCTTACCATAGGTAAGAGACACCATCATCTTGTTTTTAAATTGTAATTGAGCTTGACACCAACAAGAGGAAAAATAACCGCTTTCGGGGGCATCCCAAAAACGAGCATAACAACTAACGGAATCCACCTCCCCGAATAAATCTGTAAATCGATTGATGCGAGATACAGCCGCTACGAAGGGAAAACCATATAATTCATAATTATAAGTCCAATGAGGAACAACTTTAGGCTTGGCTAAAATAGTACTATAACGAGCTAAAAAAGGTATGCCTATTTCTGGTAAATATTGCTTAATGGCTTGGTGTACTCCTCCCAAAATCTCAATATGTTCTACATGGAGTAATTTTTGTTTTTGTCGGGCTAAGTTAATCAACTCCTGACTCTCGGAAGGATTAAGGGTTAAGGGATATTCGACAATAACGTGTTTATCCGCTAATAATGCTTGACGTACGATCGAACCATGCTCACGATTCACATTACAAATACAAATCAAATCAAGAGAAGGATGATTAACTAAATCTTGCCAACTGCCAACAGCATCAATACTATAAGTTTGACAAAAATCTTGAGTACTTTCTGAACTATGTCCAGCTACCGCCACCAAGTCAGAAAAAGGAGAATCTTGAAACGCTTCCGCCCTTCTTTTAGCCGCATATCCTGTGCCAACGATACCAACTTTAATCATTTTTTGTTCCAAACCGTAATCTATCATATATATAGCAAATAATCAATAGTGAGTTAATAAAATATAGTAAATAGTGAATGGCTATTAAAATCGCTATAGCTATCATATACCTGAGTGAACCATAAGAAGAATTAGGAATGAAGAATGAAGAATGAAGAATGAAGAATGAAAAATGAAAAATGAAGAATGAAAAATGAAAAATGAAGAATTAACAATTAACAATTAACAATTAATAATTAAAAACTCCTCACTATAAACTATTCACTATTACCTATTCACTATCCACTATTCATTACGGGAAGAGGGTTTTTTCTTGTCAGTTTTTAATAATGGTGCTGTCATACTTTCGTATAAATTAAATAGAAATTCGATGCGATTTAATTCACTGGTAAAAGGTTGTTTTCTATAGCATAAGTCCACCGCTTTGTCAAGGTTTTGATGGGCTTTTATTAAGTCATTAGGCATGGTTAATCGATCGTACAAATCCGCTAAACTACTGTCAGGATATTTATTTCTAATATCGAGGATTTTTTGAGCTAAATTTGCTACTTTTTCCCGTTGTTTTTCCGTCACATTCTCAGGGAAAGGATAGTTATTATAAACAATAGTACCAGAATAATCATAACGACTTTCTAGTCTTCCACAGACATATTTAACCCATGTCATGTGCATTTCTGAGGTTAATATACCAAATAAAAATAAGTCAGCATCAGAAATTAATTGAATTTTATTACTAGCAATAGTATCTGGAGATAAAAAACCAATAGGAATATATTTTCTTCTTTCTGATGACACTTCTGGAATGGCTAAATAATTAGTTTTAGGTTGTCTAATTTCACCAAAGAGTGTAGGAAAATTAGCTGTTTTTTGTGTTGCTTTTCTCTTACTTTCTAATCTTAATTGTTGAACATTTTTAACTCTTTCATTAACATACTTTAATTGTTTTAATTCTTGAGGTTGAATATCCACTAACCATAAACAATAGCGAGTATATCCATTAATAAATTCTTGTCCTCCTATATAGTTTTTTATCCATTTTTCTGCATTAGGTTCAAGTTTTAAAAAAACTTTTTTTTCTTTCTCAGTAAATAATAAATTTCCTCCATCATTAGGCATACTTCCTTTTATGATTTCAGGTACATTAGAAAGCGGTTTTCTACGACTGGTGATAATTAAATCATTACCTTCTGCTAAATAAGGATTGATATTTTTGACATTAATTTCAGTGGCTTCCCCCTTGATATTTTCGTAGGAAAAAAGACGTTTATTATCGATATTTTCTAAACCAAAACCAATAATAACACAATGGACACCTGCATTATTTTTAGCCTCATTACTCCAAGAAAAAGTACGGTGGGCGAAGTGAATTTTTATCTTATATTTAGTGTATAATTCCTGCCATAAAATGCCCACTTGTTCACCCTGAGAAATGGAATTAGTACTCACAAAAGCACAACGAATTTTAGTATTTTGAATAAATTGAGAGGCTTTGAGATACCATGCACAAACATAATCTAAAACACCAGCATTTTTCACCCCATTAAACACCAGATTCATGTCAGCTTTTTGCTGTAAATTTTGATAACTTTTGCCCACAAAAGGAGGATTACCTAAAATAAAATCTATGCCATTCTCCCCCTTTAGTAAGGGGGGTTGGGGGGGATTAACTAAACTTTTCCAGTCAATTTGTAAAGCGTTACCATGAATAATAGTTGCGGATTTTTTCAGAGGTAAACGGACAAAATATTGACCAAATTCTTCACTTACTTTAATATTCATTTGATGATCAATTAACCATAAAGCAACCTCTGCAATTCTCACGGCAAATTCATCGTATTCAATGCCAAAAAATCGATCGACATCTACCTTAATGAAGATATTTATATCAATAAATTGCTCTTGTTTATACAACTCTTTTAAGACTTTTATTTCTAATTCTCTTAACTCTCGATAGGTGATAATTAGGAAGTTTCCACACCCACAGGCGGGATCAAGAAATTTTAAATTAGCAATTTTTTCGTGAAATTCTTTAAGTTTATTTTGACTGTTTTTTATCTTGTCAAATTCGGTATATAAATTATCTAAAAATAGAGGTTTAATGACTTTAAAAATATTTTTTTCAGAGGTATAATGAGCGCCTAAATTACGTCTTTGAGTAGGATTCATAACCCCTTGAAACATTGAACCAAAAATAGCAGGGGAAATTTTTCCCCAATCTAAACTACAGGCTTTTAATAACATTTCTCGCATTTCACTATCAAAGGAAGCAGGAGGCAAAACTTCTTCAAATAGTTTGCCATTAACGTAGGGAAATTGGGCTAAATTTTCGTCTAAATTTTTCAGTCTTTTATTTTCTGCTTGATTTAATACATGAAAAATAGAAGCTAGGTGCATAGCTAAATCGCTTCCATCTTCTTTGGTATGTAAATCGATATATTCTTGAAAAATTCCCTTGTTAAAAATATTAGTATCGTCTGCAAATAAACAAAATAATAGAAGTGAACATTATTAACAAAGTCTTTTAATTCAAATTCGTTGATTGTGTCATTATCTAAATCATATAAACGGAATTTTTGAAAGTCGGAAACGAGAATATATTTAGGCAATTCATACTCTTTTAATCCTTGAAAATAATCTAAGGCTTGTTGATAGGCTTTATCTAAATTTTTCCCCTTAGATTTATGCTCAATTAAAATAACTCCTTGCCAAAATAAATCGATAAAACCGTGTTTATTATTTAACTTTTTGACAGATTTTTCAAAGGTAGCAACCCGTCTTCGGGAGACTCCAAAAACATGAAAAAATCCATCCCAAAATGATTTTGCTTCAGCATTTTCTGAGGTTTCATTAGCCCATTCGTGGCTAAAATTGATTGATCGATTTTTGATTTCATTCCAACTTAAAGGCATTGTTTTAAAACAGTAATATCAAGTTCGGATAATTAATTACGAATAGATTATATCTTCGCACTTACCCCACCGTGTAATGAATTACACTGCTAATAGATAACGTTCAGTAAATTTTACTAAGATTATTTTTAATTAATTTATAAGTAATCAAGCGGTCTTGATATTATTGATGAGTTTAGTTAATATTATATTAAATTTATAATGGACTTTAGTAATTAGATAAATTTGACTTGTACCGATAATTAAGTAAAAAATTCATGAATACTCAATTAGTCAATTATTTAGTAGGAATCATTAATAATCTTACTTTTGAAGAACAATCTTTATTACAAACAAAATTATCTGATCAAAATTTTAATCGATCGTCTCAAGAATGCTATCAGGAGTTATTAAAGTTGAAAGCTGAAATTTTTAAACGCAATCAAGGTAAATCTTTAAGCATAAATCCAGATGATCTTCTTTTTGAGTTACGAAATGAAAGAGATGCAGAATTAATGTCGATCGAAGTCTTAGATTTCAATAATAGTAGCTGTTCTTAATCGTAGGAAGATAATTAATGATTTGTGTTGATGCTAGTTTTATTATTCGTTTATTAGTTACGTTTAATCCTAATTCTCAGTATGATTTGTTATGGGAAAAATGGCAAAAAGAAAGATTGTCAATAATTGCTCCTAGTTTGTTAATGTATGAAGTTAGTAATGCTTTGTTTGATTGGGTACGTTATATTAATTAACATATCAATTTAATTCTTTGAGCTAATCTTTTATTTAGTATCACTATCTGAATAATTTTTTTTAGAATCTGAATGAAAGTTTGGAATGTTATTTGTTTAATTTCCATCGTACTGTTTAGTCTCATTGTTTTTCCCAGTCATACTTTAGCCGTTAGTAAGTTCGATCGACTGCATTCTTATAAACATTATATTGATGGTGTTCCAATCCCTAATATTGAAACAGAAAACATTTTAGGACCCGCAGGAGAAATTTTTAAATTTACAAGCTGTAATCGAGGTGATTTAGGATTTTCCCTAGCTTATGGTATCATTCCAGCAGGTGCTGGTCCTTTACCCCACGTTCATCACTATACAAATGAATGGTTTTGGACTCCAGAAGGAGGTATCCAATTATTAGAAACAACTCAACAGTTTCCTAACCTCAACTTTCCTCCTACCCGTGAAGAAGCAGGAAACGCCGTTATTTATAGCCTTGATGCGGAAGCAAATCAAGTATTTTATGGACCAAAATATCATATTCACGGTTTTATCAACAAAACAGAGGAAACTCATCCTTTAGTATTTATCTGGATACGAGACGAGTCTTCTCCAGAATATCCTTTAAACGATGGTGGTATTCGGGAGTATTTTCAAGAAGTGGGAATCCCCATCAAAGACTTAAATAATTTACCGCCGATTACAGACGAAGCGAAACTAAAATTTATCACTTCTGCACCTAAATACGGTATTAATCAAAGTGCCTTTTTTACTGAATATATCAAAGATTTAAGTGAGGATACCCCCGTGGAATTAGTTAAACTTTTCGATGAAGAAAATTTAATGAGGATCATTGACGCAGTTAATGCCTATAATCAAGGAGATAAATCCGTTAGTTGTTTTTAAATTATATATGAATAAAGAACTAGGAATCGCCATTTTTGGGGGATGGATTTTAGGGGTAATTTTTACAGCTTTTAAAATTCCTTTACCCGTGCCTCCCTTTCAAGGTTTAGTGGCAGCAGGAGCTGTATTATTAGGTCAAGTTACTTATACTTTTATTAAGCAAAAATTCAATTTTTAGCATTATTTTCTCACCGTAAAACAGGCATTTTGCCTGTAAAAAACCTACTATTTTTAATCGTATTGAACGAAATCAATAGTGTATTATGAAAAAGGAACAAATAATTCATTGGCAAATATTATGTTACATAAAAATGACAAAATCAACGACTTGTGCAGAAACAAAGATTTAGGTAATATCTCATAAACCGCCAAGAAATAAATTTCATGGCTTATAGCACAAGTCAGCTAAAGCGACTAATTTCAAAAGGTTTAAGTGTAACTTTATTGTATTTTTTCAAACAAGATATTTATGAAATCGCTTTAGCAGATTTTAGCTGTTAGCTTCGTCAATTTATTGCGAAGCGGTGTATGGGATATTTCGTGACATCTCCCACACTGACCTAACGGTACAGATGTGGGCTTCTTAACTTCGCAATTAAGAGTTTCTGCTTCACAGGACGGCACTAGCCTTACAGACAAGTCCACAA
>NZ_JBLZFY010000131.1:0-9480 GCF_050753365.1 Geminocystis sp. CENA526 | reverse complement strand
CACTATTCACTATTCACTATTCACTATTCACTATTCATTATTCACTATTATCTTCTAGGTAACAAAGCAATAGGATTAACAGGTTTTTGTCCTTGGGGATGAATTTCAAAATGTAAATGAGGACCAGTACTGAAGCCCGTACTACCCATATTCGCTATATGTTGTCCTTGTTTAACAAATTGTCCCCTACGAACATGAATTTTGCTATTGTGAGCATAAAGGGTGATAGTACCATCAGCATGACGTATTCTAACTAAATTACCAAAACCACCAGAGTTCCAACCTGCGGTGATAACTTCTCCATCAGCAGCCGCTACGATAGGAGTACCAACGGGACCTGCAATATCGATGCCTCGGTGCATCCTACCCCAGCGCCAACCATAACCAGAGGTAAACACACCTTTGGCAGGCCAGATATAACCATTAAAGGGTCGATCGCCTTCTGGAAGATAAGGTTCGGGAGAATTTATTTGAGGTAAATCTGGAGAAACCATTTGCCCTGCGGAAGGAGTGATCATTGGATTATAGTATTCCACCTCAATGGGGATAACACTGACTAAATCTTCGGAAGGTGGAATCGTATTTCTTTGAGATTGATTCGGGTTAATAATTCTATTGTTTAAGGGTTGAGCATTGCGGTTTAATGTTCTTGGGGTGTTGCTGATTAAAGTGGGTTGCTCTACTTCAATAGAAATTTGAGTTTCAGTCTGTTGTTTAGCGTTTACTTCATTTTGAGGTATAACAACAGGTATAGTAATGGAGTTGTTATTCGGGATAGAATTATTAACAGTGGTAATTGGTTTATTTTCTACCCGAATAGGAATAGATATGTATTGATTGTTAGTGGATGTTTGTACAGGAGCTTCTACTGCAATGGGTATAGAAGTTGACTGAGTGGGAGGGTTAGTGAAATTTTGGGCAATTAGATTAGGTGCTTCAGTTTTTTTGCTGACAATTTCATTACTTTTGATCCCTACTAAAGGAGGATTTTGGTTTGCTTCCTCTAAAAGATTGGTTAATCTTTGATTCGTGGCGATCGAATAGCTGTTTCGATCGAGATTATCTATAGAAACGGAGGTTGCAGTGGTTAAATCAGAAGTTTGAGCATTTTCTACTAAAACAGACACTTCTTCGGCTTTACTAACTAATAAAGTAGGGCGAGAAAGGTCTAAATTCTCGATCGAACCGACAGAATTAACCGCTTGAGCAGAATTAGGTTGAAAAATCAATCCTAAACCAAGTACTAAAACTGTTTGAGGTAATTTGGGAGATAATGATTTGAGATTCATGAATACAATTTCCTTTTTACTCGTCACACGCTAAAAATTGGACGGTAAACTATCGAACAAAACGATAATCTACTAGGTGAACATTAATTGAATAACTGTGATTTTTAGACTAAATTTTAGCTCAATATAACAATAAATGTCACTTTAATTTTAGATTAATGATAGAAATTTCTTATATCCCAAATAGCAGATAACTGAGTTAAAAGTTTCAAATCTTCAAAAAAAGATAAAAACAGGCAATAAAAAGATTTTTTAGCCTTTATCAAGAGAATAAGTAGCTAAAAATATATAACTTTCAATTATAAATTGCTCATTAACTACTGATCATTGATTTTTGTTTTGACAAGATGAATAAACTACCATCTCCTCCCCTACCTATGCGTAAAGACTCATCAATATAAGTAATCTTTAAACTAGGGATTCGCCCTTGAGGATTTCTCGCATTAAATACTTTAACAGGATCAAATATAGGTGTTTTAATACCAAGAATTTTTTGGATAGAAATATATCTTTTATCAAAATTAACATTAATAATATTATTGGGAAGATTCTCATTTTCAGCTATTTTTGGTTCAAAAGTTGCCGTTACTTTCACATATCCATTAAGTAATCCAGTGGAATCTTTAACAAAAGCAATATTAAAAAAAGAGGCTTTTTGAGTATCGATAATTTGATAAACCTGCTGTAATTGAAAACCAAAAGGAAGTTTATTTAAAGAGCGAATTTCCCTAGCGGTGGAATAATGTAATTGCCAAATACCATCTAAGAGATTAACCCCATAGAGTAAAGGTTGGGGGAAAGGGTTACAAGTCTCTAAATCAAGGGTTATGCTTTCAATATAGTCACTTTCAGAGGGCGACACCATCAAATCGGTGATGGGATATTCGGGATTAATATTTCGGTTTTGGGCGAGAGTTTTAATCCCTGATAATAATGTTTCTTTGAGAATGAGACGACTTTTCAAAATCTTATGTTACTTTATTCAAGGTTTTTAATTTTACATTATTATTCTACATTGTCCTTGTTTTGTCCTAACCAGACAAGGCAATTAATACAGGCAGGAGCCTGTGCCACATGAATACAAATTAGCTTAAGATAGAATGAAAAATAAAGTTATTGGGAGACATAAGTAACGTGAAGAAAATTGTTATTTTAGGTGGTGGATTTGGAGGGCTTTATACCGCTTTACGGTTAATAGATTTGCACTGGAGTCAACAGCCACAAATCACAATTATTGATAAAAACGATCGTTTTGTCTTTTCTCCTTTACTCTATGAGTTAATCACGGAAGAAATGCAGAGTTGGGAAATAGCGCCTCACTATAGCGATTTATTGGCAAATACTCCCATTCAGTATATTCAGGATACAGTGACGGATATTAATTTAACGAATAAGGAGGTAATTTTAACTAATTCTAGGGTAAGTTACGATCGATTAGTAGTGGCTTTAGGCGGTATAACTCCTGATGATATGGTAAAAGGTGCGAAGGAGTATGCTATTCCCTTTCGTAGTTTAGAAAATGCCTATCGTCTCAAAGAAAAATTAAGGACATTAGAAAATTCGGATAAAGAATTTATTCGAGTCGCCGTGGTAGGTGGTGGTTATAGTGGTGTAGAATTAGGTTTAAAAATAGCTGATAGATTAGGAAAACGGGGTAAAATTAGGATTATCGATCGAGGTAACGATATTTTAACTAATTCCCCTGAATTTAATCGAAAAACCTCTAAAAATGCCCTATTAGATCGTAAAATTTGGTTAGATTTGGAAACCAACATCGTAGAAATAGAAGAAAATCAGATTTCGATCGAATATAAAAATAAAATAGATACCATCCCTGTCGATATAGTATTGTGGACTGTTGGCACAAAACCCGTCAAAATAATTAATAAATTACCCTTACCCCAAGACTCCCAAGGCAAAATAAAAATTAACCCCTATTTACAAGTCGAAAACCATCCAGAGATTAGTTCGATCGGGGATTTAGTAGAATGTAAAGATCAAGATGGTAAAATATTGCCTAATACTGCCCAAGTCGCCTTTCAACAATCAGATTATTGTGCATGGAATATCTGGGCAAGTATCGAAGATAAGCCATTATTACCTTTTCAATATCAACCCCTCGGAGAAATGTTAGCACTAGGCAAAGATAACGCCACCCTAAGCGGTTTAGGTATTTCATTAAACGGAGACTTAGCCTACTTAGCAAGACGTTTAGTCTATCTCTATCGTTTACCAACCTTTGAGCATCAATTAGCCGTTGCTTTCAACTGGATAACAAATCCCATCGCTTCTTTTATTAAAAACTAATGTTCTACTGTACAATACAGGCAAGATGCCTGTTCTACGGTGGTAAAATCCTAAATATGGTCGAAGTCTATTATTCATTATTTATTATTCATTACTCATTCCTCATTCCTCATTCCTCATTCCTCATTCGTCATTACTCATTACTCATTACTCATTACTCATTACTTTTTACTCCCCATTTTGGTAATATTAACATTGAGCTTATGAAAAGAGAATTTAACCATGGGATTAATGTGGTGAAAATTTGACATGATAAGCGTTTTAAGACAAAATTTACTTTACTTTCATAAAATCAGGAGTATATTAAGGATATGAGAAATTCAACTGCTGTAAAAACTTTTGCTAATAATCTTGCCGTGGAAGAGCGCCGTTTTTTGTTTGAAGTAACTGGTATTGCTAATCAAGGAGACAATAGCTTAAACTATCCTATTCGTCAAAGTGGCAGTACTTTTATCGCTGTACCTTATTCTCGTATGAATTACGAAATGAATCGCATTAATCGTTTAGGTGGACAAATTGTCAATATTTCTCCCATTGGTGTGGTTTCTCCTTTAGTTGCCGCTTCTGCTAACGGTGATGCTTAATAGGGAAGGAGTTATTTAGTAAATGAAAAAAATTAATACAGTTAAAACTTTCTCGAATAATCTTGAAGAGCGTCGTTTTCTTTTTGAGGTTGTTGGTATTGCAAACCAAGGAAACAGTAATTTAGACTATCCCATTCGCCAGAGTGGCAGTAGTTTTATTGCTGTGCCTTACTCTCGAATGAATCAGGAAATGAACCGCATTAATCGTCTTGGAGGTAAAATTATCAAAATTACTCCTATGGGCATTAACACTCCTATTCCTGAAAATAGTCTAAGTTATAGTTCCGATTTTACTACAAATCCTGAACCTATGACTCAAGCTAAACCAAAAGAGCATAAACCTGTTAAAGTACCCGTTAATATTTATCGCCCAAATAGCCCTTTTGTGGGTAAATGTTTAGAAAACTATGAATTAGTTGCCGAAGGCGGTAGCGGTACTGTACGTCATTTAACCTTCGATCTTTCTGGTGGTGATTTACACTATTTAGAAGGGCAAAGTATCGGTATTATTCCCCCCGGTACAGATGATAAGGGTAAGCCTAATAAGTTACGTTTATACTCGATCGCTTCTACCCGTCATGGTGATAAACTAGATGACAAAACAGTTTCATTGTGTGTTCGTCAGTTAGAGTATAAAAACGAGGCGGGGGAAACAGTTTACGGTGTTTGCTCTACCTATCTTTGTAACCTAAAAGAAGGTGCAGATGTATCAATTACAGGGCCTGTGGGTAAAGAAATGTTATTACCCGATGATGAGGATGCCACTATTATCATGTTAGCAACTGGTACAGGTATCGCTCCTTTCCGTGCGTTTTTATGGCGTATGTTTAAAGAAAGAGAGATTAATCCTGAGTATCAATTCAAAGGTTTAGCGTGGTTAATCTTTGGTATTCCTTATACCCAAAATATTCTCTATAAAGAAGATTTAGAGAATATGGCGGCAGAATATCCTGATAATTTCCGTTTAACCTATGCTATCAGTCGTGAACAAAGTACCGCCGATGGTGGTAAAGTTTATGTTCAAAGTCGTGTTAGCGAATATGCTGATGAATTATTTGAGTTAATCCAAAAACCCAATACCCATGTTTATATGTGTGGTTTGAAAGGAATGGAGCCTCCTATTTCTGAAACCTTTACTGCAGAAGCCGAGAAAAGAGGTTTAAAATGGGATGAAATGCGTAAACAAATGAAAAAAGAAGAACGTTGGCACGTTGAGGTATATTAATCTCTTTTGTGCTAGAATATTTTTCTGTTGTAAGTAACTAATGAGTAATGATTATCATCACTCAAACTTTTTTCATCAACTCTCAGTAAATTTTCCCCTATTTTATAGGGGTTTTTTTGTTATTCTCAAGTCTCCCTTTTCAGCAGGGTTTTTTCAAAGTCGGGGTAATTAGTAATATTAGGTTTGATTAAATCATTATAGTGAAATTTCACGCAAAGGCGCAAAGAAGTTCGCAAAACTTGTATTATAACTAATCATCCGAACCTGATATAATGGGGAATAGGTAATGGTAAATAGTATTTTAAAACTGTACCTCATTGTTTTAATAAACGCTATATCATAACTACTGTAGAAGAGCCTAAAAGATTAAAAATAGTTTAACAAAAAATTAATTTAATATTAACAAAAAATTCTCATTTTTTCGACTGAAATAGATTAAAATATTTCTAACTTTTTATAATAAAATCTATTTTAATTCGATCGAACCCCATGAGTTTTAATCGCAGAGAATTTTTAACATTTTTAGGCATTGGAGTCGCTACAACAGCCTGTGGCTCAGTATTGCAAAGTAAAATACAAGCCCAAACCTCCACTATAAAAAATCATTCTTTTACTAATTTTCAACCGATAAAATATCCTATTCCCTTAGAAATTGATAATCTTAATTATCAACAACAAAAACAAATATATCAGAGTTATAAAGTCGAAGATGATTTAGTTTTACCCGAAGGTTTTAAATACGATGTAATTGCCTCTTGGGGCGATCGAGTAGGAGATTCTCGTTTCGGTTATAATAATGATTATGTGTCATTCGTTGAAACTAGCTCTAATGAAGGCTTTTTAGTGGTAAATTTTGAATATGTAAGCCCAACTCCTTGGTTGCAATCCTACGAAATGGTATTGCAAAAATCCCTTTCTCCCGAAGTGTTAGATACTTTAGCACAAGCCCGTCAAAATCGACAGGCGTTAAACATTTTTGCCCTTCCTGATGACAACCCTGCTAAAATAAAATTTCAAGAATTTTTTGCTGAATTATTAATAGATCAAGGTATCGGTATAATATCTGTTAAAAAAGACAATAATGGTAAATGGCAACGCACCTACAGTAAGCTCGATCGACGTATTACTGGAATTTCGGGTTGGAAAGATAATCGTTACTTATCGTCAACAGGGGTTGCCACCCTCATCTTTAAAAAACAACAAGGATTAGGCTATATCGACAATTTAGGGGATAAAATCATCGGTACTTTTGCAAATTGCGCTGGGGGTACTTCTCCTTGGGGTACAGTATTTAGTGCGGAGGAAAATTTCCAAAGTTATGTACCAGAAGGTATTATGGCAGATGGTACTTCTTTACCCCCTGAATTTAATCCCGTATCGGGGTTAAGTGGGCAAGGTAATCCCTTCGGTTTAGCAGGAAATAAATACGGTTGGATGGTAGAAATTGAT
Organism: Geminocystis sp. CENA526; assembly: GCF_050753365.1. NCBI lineage: Bacteria > Bacillati > Cyanobacteriota > Cyanophyceae > Chroococcales > Geminocystaceae > Geminocystis > Geminocystis sp. CENA526. The sequence continues at coordinate 2,626 of NZ_JBLZFY010000131.1, read as the reverse complement.
CCGAGCAATCCCAATGATTACGGCACAAAACACACATGGTTAGGGCGTTTTCGTCATGAAGCGGTAGCAATTCGAGCCGAAAAAGATCAACCTCTAGTATTTTACTCTGGATGCGATCGAACTGGAGGACATCTTTATAAATTCGTCTCGAAAGGAAAAGTTATCAATCCTACAGATAAGAAAAACTCCGCTTTATTACAAGAGGGGATGTTATACGTTGCCAAAATGTCCGAAGATGGAAAAGGGCAATGGATACCCTTAAAACCAGACACTCCCATTAATCCCATCGCCTTGCAAAATTTACAAGGGGGATTGCTAACCATACCTAACCCCGACAGACAAAAAGGCTCGTATATTGCAGTTAACAATCAAGCAGATTTAGATAATTTTGCTACAAAATACAAGAAGTTAGGAGACTTATATATAGGGGAAACCCAAGAAGAAATACAAGGTATCATCTTAATCGATGCCCATTATTGCGCTAATATCGTTGGCGGTACTTGTGGCGCTCGTCCTGAAGATGTAGAATTGAATCCTATAGATAAATCCCTTGTTATTGCCTATACCGCAGGAGTTGCAGGAAGCGAAGGCAGTCCCGATAAACGAATTTTCAGCGATCGAGACGGTAAAATGTATCAATATGGTTGCTTAATGCGTCTGAGGGAAAGCGACAATAAACCCGATGCCATGACATTTAGTTGGGAAATTCTTGGTGTGGGTGGTGAACCTTCAAAAGGTGGTATGGGTTTTGCTAATCCCGATAACCTTGAATTTGATGCTAACGGAGATTTATGGGTAGTAACAGATATTCCAACAGGTTTACACAATCAATCACCAAAAGAAGCTACACCTTTTAGAAGTGGAGTCTTAGGCAACAACTCCATTTGGTATATACCCTTATCGGGAGAAAACGCAGGAAAAGCCTATCCCTTTGGTATAACTCCGATGGAAGCCGAAGCCTGTGGTATATTTTTTACAAAAGATCAACAAAGCCTTTTTTTAGCGATTCAACATCCGGGGGAATTAAAAGGCATCAGAAAAGATATGCAGGAGATAAACGCCGAAATGACTATTTTAACGACTACTGGAGAAGAATTTACCCAAAAAAGAACTATTCCCCAAGGCTCAAATTGGCCTAATTTACAACCTAATCAACCGCCAAAACCTTCCCTCGTAGCAATAACTCTGTAGGGTGGGCATTGCCCACCAATCTCCTATTAGTAATAAGTAATGAGTTTTGATAATTTACTATCATAAATTGATTATTTCAAGATTTATTATTATTACTTGAAATTTGAAAAAAAATCTCCCTAATACCCTAACGCCCTAACACTTATTCTGTCAAAATACTTTTTCAGCAAACCCTAAATGTCTTTTTAAATAATAAGAGACAAACGAAATATACTTCAATCTTTTGAAATTAGTCGTTTTAGCAGACTTGTGCTATAAGCAATGAAATTTATTTCTTTATATCGATCGAAATAAGCTATAAGATAAACTAATAAAGTATTTATTTGATCAATAGCAGTAGTGATGATAGTTTAATGTATTTAAAAAAAATTTTTAGTTTATTACTAATTTTATTTACAGTCGTTTTTGTTATTATTATTAAGCAACAAAATAACAATCAACCACCCAAAATTTTAATTGGTGCGGCGGCTAGTCTTAAACCAGTTTTAGAAGAATTTAATCAAAAATATCCTCAAAATGTTGACTATAATTTTGCCTCCTCTGGCATTTTACAACAGCAAATTGAACAGGGTGCTTCTATTGATATATTTATTAGTGCTTCCTCTCAACAAATGGATATTTTAGAAGAAAAAAACTTATTATTACCTGATACCAGAAAAGATTTATTAATCAATAAACTGGTGTTAATTACTACGAAAGAAAATCCTTTATCTTTAACTAATTTTAATGATTTATTAAAGCCAGAAATTAAACTAATTGCCGTAGGAGAAATGCGTAGTGTTCCTGCTGGAAAATATGCTCAAGAAACTTTTAAAAATTTGGGGATTTTAGATTCTTTACAATCTAAATTTATTTTTGGTAATAATGTCAGAGAAACTTTAACTCATGTAAAAAAAGGAAATGCTGATGGCACATTTGAACAAATAGATTCATTATTATTAGACTCAGCAAGAGTGGAGGGTGCTTCTGAAATTGCTATATTTTATTATATTAGTTTACCCTTAGCTTTTCGTGGCATTTTAGCAGGAACAATTTTATCTTTTAGTCGTGTTTTAGGGGAGTTTGGTGCAACTTTAATGGTAGCAGGAAATATACCCAATAAAACTCAAACAATCCCTATGGCTATTTATTTTGCAGTACAAGCAGGAGAATTTCAAGAGGCTTGGTTTTGGGTTACAATTCTTTTATTTATTTCTTTTTTGACTATTTTTATCATTAATAATTTATCTCAGGAATTAGGAATTAGGAATTAGGAATTAGAAATGTAGGGATTTAATATAGCAATTCTTATATTTATGAGGTACATAGAACAGACTAAAACCCATTATTATTAAGAAATAGGTGTACCTTACTATTTTGATAAACGCTATATATTAAACCCAACTCGATCAAAAAACAATAATTATTTCCCCTCTTCCCCCTCTTCCCCCTCTTC
>NZ_JBLZFY010000130.1:0-9641 GCF_050753365.1 Geminocystis sp. CENA526 | reverse complement strand
TTCTTAATTCTTAATTCTTAATTCTTAATTCTTAATTCTTAATTCTTAATTCTTAATTCTTAATTCAAAAGACTTTGGCGCAAGTTTCCATCATTTTTGGTTAATAAAATTTCGGCTTCGTCTTTAGTTTTTTTACTCCAGTGCATCAATAATGCTAATTTTACCTTATATCCACTGGCTTTTAACAGTTCGATCGAATCCTCCCTACTCAAATCCGTCAAATCGCTAATAATTCTCAAAGCGCGATCTTCTAGTTTACTATTAGTTACAGAAACATCAATCATGCGATTACCATAGACTTTACCTAGCTTTACCATCACCCCCGTAGAAATAATGTTTAATGCCATTTTTGTAACCGTACCTGCTTTCAAACGAGTTGAACCTGCTAAAATTTCCGCCCCTGTCAACAATCTAATATCAATATCCGCAGGAATTGAAACCTGCTCTTTTGGTACACAACTGATGGCAACCGTAACCGCCCCTAGTTTTTTGGCTTCCTCCAGCGCCCCATGCACATAGGGAGTTGTGCCTCCAGCCGTAATTCCAACCACAACATCTAAGTTACCTATACCTCGATCGAGCATAGCCGTAGCACCATCGATCGATCGATCTTCAAGGGCTTCCGAACTCTTTACCAGAGCGGATTCACCCCCTGCTAGAATGCCCTGTACCATGTCGGGATTTGTGCAGAAGGTGGGGGGACATTCGGCGGCATCAAGCACCCCTAAACGTCCGCTAGTACCCGCTCCGATGTAAAATAAACGCCCCCCCTTCCGTAAGGATTGAGCGGTGATGTCGATGGTTTGGGCTAACTCTTGTCGTGCCTGTGCGATCGCATCAATGGTTTTTTGATCCTCTTGATTGAATAAATCAACAATTTCTAAAGCCGAAAGTTGATCTAAGTTAACACTAGCCGTGTTAATCTGTTCTGTTAATAAATGACCACGATTCATAGATAGTTAATAGTGAATAGTTAATAGTGAATAGTGAATAGTAAATAGTGAATAGTAAATCATGAATAATAATGAATAGTGGATAGAGTCGCTTTAGCAGACGGTAGCTATTAGCCATGAAATTTATTTCTTGGTGAGGGATGAGATATTACCTCAATTATTTTGTAAGCACAAATCTTTGATTTTGTCAAATTTTTGTAACAAAATGTTTCGCCAACAGACTCATTCATTACACGGTGGGTTATTGATTAACGACTAAAACTATTCTTAATTCTTAATTCTTACAACAGTCCTTCGAGTTGACGGCGGATGCGTTCTAATTCAAAAGCTGACATATCGATTTCAGATGATTCTGATTCGGGGGAAGAATAAGTGCCGTCTTCATTCCAGTCGGTTTGCTCAACGTTTCTCTCTGGAGGGATTTCTAACATTCCTTCATTGATAAATTTTGACTCGTAACCTGCGGATACGCAAAATTCTTCCACTTCATCTTGCTCGATTCCTTCTACTGAAGGGGTAGGAAAATCCTGCGCTTCTAATAGTAGAGCGTAACGAGTTGCATCATCTTCAGATTCAAACATTAATACAAAGTCTCGATCGCCAATTTGCAGGGTGTGGATTCCTTCGTTAGCTGTACCTGAATTATATAATAAAACGTATATTCGCATTTAAACTATTTATTAATATTAATTGATTTTAACTTCTAAGATTCATTTTAATATTGATGATTCTTCTTGTCTATTAAGATTTATTTAGAGTTTAATTAAATACTTGGATTTTGTGCTAAATAATCTCATAATTTTTTGGTAATTTACTTTTTCATTTGACGATAAAAAAGAGCTAATTTTTCAGGAGAAATTTTAAGATAGTAACCCATAATTATTAATTGATTAATCAAAGTAGTTTTGATAATGCCTAGTTTATTCCATCTTCTTGATGATGTCGTTACTGCTGATTTAGCTATATAAATTTTACCGTATTTTTGAGCTTTTTTGACTAATTCAAAGTCTTCCATAATGGCTATATCTTGATATTTTCCTAATTGTTCAAAGACTTCTTTTTTAAGAAAAATTCCTTGATCTCCATAGGGTAATGATAGATAGTTCGATCGAGCATTTACCATCATTTCTAACAGACGAAAAATAGGTTTTTTGCAATCAATATTTAACGCAAAAGCACCTAAAATAAAATCTTTTTTGTTAACTATATCATTAATTATTTGACCATAATTTTGAGGTAATAAAGTATCCCCATGAAGAAATAATAATATTTTGCCTTGGGCATTGTCTGCCCCTAAATTCATTTGATAACTACGGCGTAAAATAGGAGATAAAATTACTTGAAAATCAGCTTGTTTAATCAATTTAACAGTATTATCTTGACTGCCTCCATCGACAAAAATAAATTCAATATCGGGATGTTTTTCGAGATTTACTAAAATTTTAACTAAGTTTTTTTCTTCATTAATAACGGGAATAATAACGCTAAGATTAATGGGCATTATCGATAAAACTAGAATACATAAGAATTGAAAGAATTTTTCACTTCACCACGATAACGATCGAGATTAGCTAATATATTTATATTAAGTTGAGAATGACTAAGTTCTGAAATATAGCGGTTTTTAAAATTATGAGCTACATTTTTTATTGCCTCTTGCCTTTCAACGACAATTTTTGTACCTCACCAAAACGAGAATTGCTATAATATTGTTTAACTATCCATAAAAAAAGGGAGTATGACTCCCTGAAATGAACTAATTAGACAAATTTTTATTATACTTTATACTTTCAAAAGATATAACTTCTATTGTGCTGTCTCTGAATATGGATTGTTTCCATTATTGACAAAATTGATTAAACACCAGCTTTGACTAATAAAGGATTTTCTCTTTGCGCTTTAATCGCAACTTTTCCATCTTCGTCAATATCCACTAAGGCGGTATCACCTTCTTGGAGACGTTTCGAGAGAATTTCTTCCGCTAATACATCTTCTAACAGACGCATAATCGCACGGCGTAATGGACGCGCACCATAGGCTGGATTAAATCCTTCCTCAATTAAACGCTCTTTGAATTTGTCTGTCACTTGTAAGTAGATTTCCTGCTCGGTTAAACGGGCAAAGACTTCTTTGAGCAAGAGTTCGGAAATTTCTTTGACTTCCTCTTTATTGAGTTGACGGAAGACAATAATTTCATCGAGACGATTGAGAAACTCAGGGCGGAAGTAGTTTTTCAATTCCTCGTTAACTAAGGATTTAATACGATTGTATTGAGATTCTGACTGATCGCTTTCTAGTTCAAAACCTAATCCTCCGCCTCCTTTTTCGATGACTTTTGAACCGATGTTGGAGGTCATAATTAACAAGGTATTTTTGAAATCAACGGTACGACCTTTGGAGTCGGTTAAGCGTCCATCTTCAAGGATTTGTAAGAGTAAGTTGAATACGTCGGGGTGTGCTTTTTCGATTTCATCAAAGAGAACTACGGTATAAGGACGACGACGCACGGCTTCGGTTAATTGTCCGCCTTCGTTGTAACCGACATAACCCGGAGGTGAACCAATGAGTTTGGATACCGTATGACGTTCCATGTACTCAGACATATCTAAGCGAATCATGGCTTCTTCTGAACCGAAGAAATAAGTCGCTAAGGCTTTGGTAAGTTCGGTTTTTCCTACCCCTGTAGGTCCAGAGAAGATAAAGGATGCGATGGGACGGTTGGGGTTTTTCAAGCCTACTCTTGCCCGTCTGATAGCTCGTGAAATGGCTTTTACAGCGTCTTCTTGACCGATAATTCTTTGATGGAGAGTGTCTTCCATGTTTAAGAGTTTTTCGGCTTCGGATTCTGTGAGTTTTTGAACGGGTACACCAGTCCAAGAAGCTACGATGTGAGCAATTTCTTCTTCTGTTACTACTGGACTGTCGGTAACTTGAGGATTTTTCTTCTTCTGATCCGCTAAACCACGAATTTCTGCTTTGATTTCCATTTCTCGATCGCGCAGTTCTCCTGCTTTATCGAAGTCTTGGGATCTTACAGCTTCGTCTTTTTCTTTTAAAACCTGTCTCAATTCCTTGTCTAACTCTTTGGCTTCGGCGGGTAACTGAGAGTTCATCAAACGAACCCTTGATCCTGCTTCGTCCACTAAGTCAATGGCTTTATCGGGTAAATAACGATCGCTGATATATCGATCGGACAGAGTAGCCGCCGCCGAAAGGGCTTCATCAGAGATTTTGAGTTTATGATGTTGCTCGTAGCGTTCCCGTAAACCGAATAAAATTTCTACGGTTTCTTCTACGCTAGGTTCACCCACCATAACGGGTTGAAAACGTCTTGCTAAAGCCGCATCTCTTTCGATGTGTTTGCGGTACTCATCAAGGGTTGTCGCCCCGATACATTGCAGTTCACCCCTTGCTAAAGCAGGTTTAAGAATATTTGCCGCATCGATCGCACCTTCTGCCGCCCCTGCACCGATTAAGGTATGAACTTCATCGATAACCAGAATAACGTTTCCAGCTTGACGAATTTCGTCCATGATTTTTTTGAGGCGCTCTTCAAACTCCCCACGATATTTAGTACCTGCTACCAGTAAACCAATATCAAGGGTGACGACTCTTTTTTCTTCAAGTAAATCAGGAACGTCTTTATTCGCAATGCGTTGGGCTAAACCTTCGGCGATGGCGGTTTTACCTACCCCCGGTTCACCAATCAAGACAGGATTGTTTTTAGTACGACGACCGAGAATCTGGATAACACGTTCAATTTCTTTTTGACGACCGACTACGGGGTCTAATTTTCCTTCCGTTGCCATGATGGTCAAATTTGAGCCAAATTCATCCAAAGTTGGAGTTTTGTTCGATCGACTACCACCGCCCACACCTACAGGAGTAGTTTCGGTTTCCCCTAACATACGAATAACCTGAGTACGGACTTTACCCAAATCCACCCCAAGATTTTCCAATACTCTAGCGGCAACCCCTTCTCCCTCACGGATTAAACCGAGCAGTAGGTGTTCAGTACCGATGTAATTGTGTCCTAATTGACGAGCCTCTTCTAAAGATAACTCTAAAACTCGTTTAGCTCTGGGAGTAAAGGGAATTTCCACCGCTACAAAGCCAGAACCTCGACCGATAATTTTTTCAACCTCGATCCGAGCATCTTTGAGGTTAACCCCCATAGATTTCAAGACTTTGGCGGCGACACCAGTCCCTTCTCCAATCAAACCGAGCAGAATTTGCTCAGTACCTACGAAGTTATGACCCAAGCGACGAGCTTCCTCTTGGGCTAACATGATCACCTTGATCGCCTTTTCTGTGAAGCGTTCAAACATAATTTTTCTTTACTCACCCTATGCCACGTTTAATAGCTGATTTTAGCACAGGATTAGGGTTAGTATGTGCTAGTAAACACAGTAATTAGTTCGGTAATCAGCATACACACTATTTTAAAAATTCTTTAGCACCATCTATTGACATCGATTTAGGAACTTTTCTCTCGTTTAAAAAATGCTTGGTTTTAATTTATATTCTTCTGTTATTATACTTAGAGATTGTGAGAAAAAAAGCTATATTTTATGAAGATTTGATAAGATATGTAAAATTTTAGTTAAAAATATTAATTTATATCCGTAAAATTGAAAATATTTTTTGTAAATTTTTGTTAAAAAACCTATTAATAACAATCGAAAATTTACCTAAAATACTATCTAGTAATAAAGAAATAAAACTATGATTATTCAAGATTAAAAGGTTCGATCGAGTATAATTACTTAAAGAATCTTTATTTTCTTACTTACGGGAAATTAAAGTTGTTTTTGAGGATATTTTCAAGTAAGATAAATTAGAAATTATAATTTAAAATTAGGTTATAATTAGTTAGTTAATCATCTCTAAACATGGAAAAACCCTGAAAGTTATGAAGAATTGTCAAAAATATAAGTATCAGGTTGTCACTATAAATTTAACAACTTTTAATAATCATAGTTCCGCTACTTTGAGCTTAAATAAAGTGGAAAAAGAAGGAGATTATTTTCAGGTACAACTGACAGAAAATATTATATTAGAAATGATATATATTCCCAAGGGACAGTTTATCATGGGGACTCCCGAAAGCGAACAGGGCAGAAGTAAAGATGAAACACCTCAACATGAAGTTTCGATCGAGCCGTTATTTATTAGTAAATATCCCATCACTCAAAGTCAATATTTAGCGGTGATGAATGAAAACCCGTCTTTTTTTCAAGGAGACAATAAACCAGTAGAAAATATTTCGTGGTTTGATGCCCAGAATTTTTGTGAAAAATTATCTTCCCTGACTCAAAAAAAATTTCGTCTTTTGACAGAATCTGAATGGGAATATGCTTGTAGGGCTGGTACTAATACCCCTTTTTCTTTCGGTAAAAGTATTACTCCAGAGTTAGCGAATTATAAAGCTAGTTATGGTTATGGAGAGGGAGGCGCTGGAAAATGGAAACAAGAAACTACTGATGTGGGTAGTTTTTACGCTAATGATTTTGGCTTATATGATCTTCATGGTAACGTTTGGGAGTGGTGTCAAGATCATTGGCTCGAAAATTACATTGATGCTCCCACAGATGGTAGTGCTTGGTTAAATACATCAGAGGAGGAGGAAGACGAAGAAGAATTACCTAGAGTAATTAGGGGCGGTTCATGGGATGATACTGCTTATTATTGTCGATCGGGGGTAAGATTGTGGACATTACCGCAATTTAAGGGGAAATTGATCGGTTTTCGAGTCGCTTGTGATGGTTGAACAAAATCTTTTTTCTTAGAAGTATAATTTAGAAGTTAAGCACTTGTACTAAAAATCAAAAGATTGAGATTCCCTCGGAATGACAGAATATCATTAGATGTGCGTAGGTATTGTTATTTAAAATTTAGGAGGCAAAATGAATCCAACTGTAGAAGTCAACATTGCGGATATTTTTACCCGTTTGGAAAGCAAAATCGATAAACTAGATAACAAAATCGATAAGCTAAATAATAAGATCGATCGAGTTGAAGAAGGGTTAGAAGGGAAAATAGACAAACTCAATGACAAAATCGATCGAGTTGAAGAAAGAATAAACACGAAAATTGATCACTTAGCGAATGAAGTTAATGACATCAAAATTAATGTAACGAAACTTGACGAAAAACTAATAAGAATGAAGAATGAAGAATTAAGAATTAAGAATTAAAAACTATACACTATTTTGTTCACTGTTAACGTTCACTGTTGAAAGATAATTGCTATGATAGTTAGTAATTAACAACAAAATTTATTTATTACTTTTTATTTCGATCGACAAATATATGGAAGCTGGTGAACCTTCTAGGAAAAAGAAAACCCCTAGGCAGATAACAATAGAAATTTTAGGTACTGCTATCGCCGTTACAACCTTAACATTGCCTTTATTACTGATTACTAATTTTTCTCAACCACCTAACTCTAACTCTACACCATCAAACTCTGTGATCATCCCTTGACATATAGATTTCGATCGTAAAATTCTTGATATATTAACAAAGCAAGGAATTAATAACTATCTCAGTTCAATATTTTTTGCGTTGTTTTGTGGTGTCAATCCGTTAGCAATAACGTCATTTGAAAGAAGAAAATATATATGAGAATTGAGCAAATCAGGGCTTTTTTAGCAGTTAGTGAAACGGGAAGTTTTGGACAAGCCGCTAAATTGTGTGGAGTTACGCAATCCACTATTAGCCGTCAAATTCAGGGTTTAGAAGATCATCTTAAAACCCCCCTCTTTCATCGTCAAGCCCAAGCTAAACTCACCATAACAGGAGAGAGGATTTTGCCTCATGCAAGGCGTATCTGTCAAGAGTGGGAAAAAGTAGAAGAAAGAATCCAAGAGTTACTAGGAGGTGAACAAACTGAATTATGTGTAGCGGCGATTCACTCGGTTTGTGCCTATTATTTACCCCCTATTTTACAAAGTTTTTGCCAAAGTCATCCCCAAGTGCAACTACGAGTGACGGCTTTAGGTAGCGATCGAGCCTTGAAAGTATTAAGGGATGGTTTAGTGGATATAGCTTTAGTGATGAATAATAAATATCTAACATCCAGTTCAGAAATGGTGGTGAAACATTTATACCACGAACCCATTAAAGTTTTAACCTCGAATAATCATCCTTTAGCGCAACAAAAAAGCGTCACCATTAACGATTTAGCCCAATATTCTCAAGTTATTTTTAAAGATGGCTACGGAATGCAACGCATAGTGCAAGAAATTTTTGCTAGTCAGGGGTTAGACTTAGATGTAGCGATGGAATTAAATACTTTAGATGCTTTTCGGGGAGTGATTCGACAGGGTAATTTAATCGCACTATTACCAGAATTAGCCTTACACGAATCCATTAATGATCCTAGTTTAGCAGTGATTTCGATCGATTTAGGATTAGATAGCCTTCGCACATTGACAAGGGAAGTGGTACTAATTACCACAAAAGATCGTTTGCAAATTCCCACCGTGAGAGACTTTTTTAACCTCATCTACGATGTGAATAAATTAGTAGATAGAGAGACTAGGAAACTGGGAGACTAGGGGAATAATATTACTTTTGCTTCTTCCCTTTTGCCTGTCGTCACTACTAAATGCTTTCTAGCTTATTTTGATACAATCAAAAAATATACTTAACAAGCTCATAATTTCAGTCTTTCAAAAATTCCTTTTCTTCCTTCCCTCTCTTTGTCAATATCTTTTATTCCCTCACTGAATAAATATAACATACACAAAAAGTATTGTATTATGATAATCTCGATCGAGCCTAAAACAGAACAAAAATATTATAGTGTTGACGAATACCTTGCCTTAGAAGAAACCGCCGAAGAAAAACACGAATACCATGATGGAGAAATTATTACAATGACTGGAGGTACAACTAATCACAATACTTTAGCATTAACCATTGCTTCATTTTTATTTACCCAACTCAGTGCAGAAGATTATCAAGTTTATATCAGTGATGTACGCTTATTTATCGAGCAATATAACCGTTATACTTATCCTGATGTGATAGTAGTGAAGGGAAAACCCATATATCAGGGCAAAGGCACAACTTCTATCAAAAATCCCTTGTTAATTGTGGAAGTGTTATCTAAATCAACACAAAATTATGACCAAACCGATAAATTTGACGCTTATCGATCGATTTCAGATTTACAGGAATATATCTTAATTGATCAATATCAATATTATGTGAAACAATTTGCCAAAAATCAAGAGGGAAAATGGGTTTTAAGTGATTATATAGGAAAAGAAACTGTTTTAAAATTAGAATCTTTACCCTTAGAAATTACCCTACAAAATTTATATCAAAGAGTTGTTTTTAATGTTGGGGAATAATGTTTTTTCAAACTTTTTATTTCATAAATTTTTATTGAAGATAGAAAAAATTTTAATTGACTTTCCACAAAAACAAAAGAAGATTAAAAGAGCGTTATATTTATCGATCGAGAAGTGAGAAACATTATTTTTTAGATTATAATAATTCAGATGAGCCGTAATTTTACAGATCAGATTATGCGTTATCAAGTTAAAAGGTGTTAGTACCTCAACATTGAGAAGGTGGGAGACTGAGGGTATTTTGATTCCTGAACGTACCGCTAATGGTCATCGTAGATATGACTTAAATCAATTATTAGGTGTCAAAAAAGAGCTATCGTTTACC
>NZ_JBLZFY010000129.1:0-9725 GCF_050753365.1 Geminocystis sp. CENA526 | reverse complement strand
AAAGAACAGCGATCGTGTGATCGTTAAAAGTGGTGATCGCCTTTTTGGGAATGGGGAGGTTCGATCGAGTTTATGAGGAGGTTCGATCGAGTTTATGAGGAGGTTCGATCGGGTTTATGGGGAGGTTTGATCGAGCTTTAGGTAATAGGGAGGGTGCGATCGTGTTTTGGGAAATGAGGGGGTGCGATCGAGCTTTGGAAATGGGGAGGTGCGATCGAGTTTTAGGGAAATGAGGGGGTTCGATCGAGTTTTAGGGAAATGAGGGGGTTCGATCGAGCTTTGGAAATGGGGAGGTGCGATCGAGTTTTAGGGAATGGGAAGGTTCGATCGGGTTTGGTAATGAGGAGGTTCGATCGAGTTTTAGGGAATGGGAAGGTTCGATCGGGTTTGGTAATGAGGAGGTTCGATCGAGTTTTAGGGAATGGGAAGGTTCGATCGGGTTTGGTAATGAGGAGGTTCGATCGTCAGGCTGAATGATATTGTGATTTTAGTCGCTATTCTGTTTTTTGCTACTAGCTTGTCGGAAAATAAGTTCTTGTTCTTCTAACGATGTTTCAGGCGTTACGATGATTGCATGGGGGCGAGGGCGACTAACAAACTCTTTCCATGCAGTTTCATCTTTTCTATTTTTCAAAACATATTTCCTTAATTCATTTAAGGGCATTTCTTTAAAGTTCAACAATTTCGTACCTCCATGTACCATCACTAAAAATTGTTATTTCAATACTTTCAAAGGGATTTTTTAAGTTACTCTAGATCGGTGAAGGGGCGATCGAGCTTTTGGTTAAGTTTTGTGACGATTTAAGGAAGCCAGTTTTCATCGAGGATTTGTTCAAGAGGTGCGATCGGTTTTTCGGGGAAGGTATTAAAGCCATCATGGGAACGTTTTTGATAATTTTTGATTGGCTCAAAATCACTTCCAGCAATTATCATTCCCGTTTTACTGGTTTTGGTTTCTGAATTTAAGTCTTGAAAAGCCTTTCTATTATAAGTGTATGGGCTACAAGCTAAGGCAAAATCAGAATGATCAATTAATTGTTTTGTAATAACATGGGGAGGTTGATCTCCTGCAACGTGAAACCATGTTAGTAATCGCATGGGGGGTAAGTCTGATCTCAATAAGTCGTAAAGATGAGGATTATTCCACCAGTAAACATGAACTATATCTGCTTTTTCTATATTTCTCTTTTAAGGAATAATTAAAATTACCTTCATTTTCACCCCTATATCTGATATGTCGGGCAGGATTTCCTACAACCACACTGTTAGGTAAAACATCTTTTGTTACTACCGCCCCTGCTCCAATAACTGCTCTTTCATGAATCGTAACACCATCTAAGATCGTTACATGAGTTCCAATCCAACAATTATCTTTAATTTCAATTCCTTTACAATTTACCCCTTGGGCATTAATGGGTATATCCAGTCGATCAATAGAAAATTACTGAGAGCAAGTGACTTCTTGATTGATAAGTTGTCCAAAGGTATCTTTTGCTACATCTAAATCATAGTCCATTTGTAACCCTAGCCAAAACTGAGGAGAAACATCAAAATAACGAGCTAAACGTAAAGCTATATCCGCCGAAATCCCTTTTTTTTCCTCAATAATATCCTCGATCAGCTTTATAGATATTTTCAGGTCTTGAGCTATTTTATCAGTAGATATATTCATCGGTTTCAGAAATTCCTCTAACAAAACTTCGCCGGGGTGAATAGGATTTAATTTATCTTCAAGCATGGAAAAACCTCAATGATAATCAACTATTTCTACATTTACAACACTCCCTGCGTCCCATTCAAAACAAATTCGCCACTGAGAGTTAATTCGATCGAATACTATACTGTCCCATTCTATCTCCTTTTAAACGTTCTAGACGATTAGCGGGAGGAATTAAAAGATCTTGTAAAGTATTTGCTCTATTTAGCATCCGAAGTTTACGCAAGGCTACTTGTTGAATCTCTGAAGGCAATTTTTTCGATTTTTGTCGATGGAAAATTTTTTCAGTTTCTTTATCTTTAAAGTTAATAATCACAATGGACTTTTATCTAATTTTGAATTGGAGAAAAAAATTTATTATGGGGCAAACATTTCTCCTAGCTTAAATAAGACTTGATCTTGAGTAAAACTATCGAGAATACCCAGTTTTTTGACTAAACGAATTTTATCAACAGTTCTAATTTGATCTAAAACAATTAATCCTTGTTTCCCTTGAAAATTACACTCAATCCGAGTGGGGTAAATTTTACCTTGACTTGTTAGAGGTGCAATAATAACAGTTTTGATATAATCATTCATTTCATCTGGGGAAATAATCACACAAGGACGAGTTTTTTTTATTTCACTACCAAGAGTAGGATCAAGATTGACTAGATAAATATCAAATCGTTTCATCTACCACTCCCATTCTTGATTATCCCAATTAGATAATGTTTCAATATCATCATCTAATAGTTGATCATCATTTTGAGATGCCATTTCTTGAAATGATTTTGCCCAATTTAATCTTATGTTGTTTTTTTCAGAGGCACAAATTGTTATTTTCCCGTTTTCAATGGATAAATCAATTTGCTCTTTAATATTGGCAATTTCTAGTAAGGTTTTTGGCAGTCTAACCCCTTGGGAATTGCCAATTTTCACTAAACGAGTATGAATGGTATTTTCTGTCATCATTAAAATCGTTTTTAATTATCGTAATTATATAGTAATTACTATATTCGTTAATGTCAACAAGTAATTTTTGTTCTCTTTGGGTAATTGCAATCATTAATTCTCAGGCTTAATTCCCCCCATAAATAGGATTCGCTGAAAATAAAGAAGCATTTAAAACGGTAATTCCTACTAATGTTTTATCCGCATAATGATAGATAAACTAAGCTCAGACGTCACCATCTGAACTCGTCTTCAGAACTGTGCATGAGAGTTTCCACCTCACACAGCTCCTCTCCGATAAACCCCTTGTCATGGGTACGATTCAAACTACCATCTTTAGCAGTCTTATCATCGTGGCAATGCCTATGAAGTACTTGTAGGTTGTTGTACATATCCTTTCCGCCTTTTGACTTTGGTATGATATGATCGATTTCTAATAAGTCATCACTTTTGAAATTGAGTCCACAGTGATTACACTTCCCTTTCTGTCTCTTAAGCAAAGTAGCCATTCTAGTTGAGATTTCAGGATGTTTTCCTATACGGGTTGTCCAATAAATCCAGTCCCCGTCAAATGGTGTTTTTTCTCCTTTGACTTTGGTGTGTCTTTTGATTTCCGTTTCGCTATGGTTTAGGAGTCTTATTCCATCTTCATCTCTGGTCGAGAACACCCATCGTCTTATTCCGTAAGTGTGCCAGTATTTACGGGCTACCCACGATTTGGATTTATTAGGATGTCTTCTTTCCGCCCATCTTTTGAGTTGTTGATATAATAGGTAGTCACATTTCGAGTAAGTCTCTTTACTACACACTGAGCTGTAATAATTCGCCCATCCCCGAATAATGGGATTGAGTTCTTTGATTAAAGCTACTTGTGGTGATGATTTATGTTTCCTGATTATTTCCCCAACCTTTTTAATATGGGCTTTGATTTTTTCCTTTGATGGTTTTATAATGGTTTTGTACCCAAGTGGCACACCTTTTGTATTTGAACCTGTGTGTGTTTTTCCTACTTCATATTGACGGATGTTAAATCCTAAGAAGTCAAATCCCGTGTTTCCTTCATACTCATTAAGAGTGTGAGAGATACGGGTTTTACTTGGTTTTAATTCAAGTCCTAAATCTTTCAACCAGTTTTCTATTATTTCCTTGCATTGAATGATTCTCTCGATGTCTTTGTGTAAGATAACAAAATCATCTGCATATCGGATTATACTGAGTGAATCTTCATTATGTTTCTTTCTACCTTTCCATGATCTGGCGAACTTTTTAAGTTCTAATTCCATTCCGTGTAAGGCTATATTTGCCAGTAAGGGAGATATGACTCCTCCTTGTGGTGTTCCTTTTTCGGTGGGAAATAATTGTTCGCCGTCCATGTATCCACTTTTTAACCATGATTTAACTTCACGTCTTAATTGTGGGTAGGTTTCAAGTTTTACAAGTAATTTATTGTGGTCTATTCTGTCAAAGCACTTAGCAATGTCAGCGTCTAACACATATTTCGGCTGATACCTTATAGCGTTGAATATGGCTTCTATTGCGTCTTGACATGACCTCGCTGGTCGAAATCCATAACTATTTGGTTCAAATTTACCCTCCCATTGGGGTTCTAACGCTAATTTAACTAGACATTGTTTTATTCTATCTTCCATACAAGGTATCCCCAGTGGTCTAATTTCTCCGTTAGGTTTAGGTATGTTCACCCTTCTTGTAGGTTTACATTTACCTCTAAGTTTTAATTGACCAGTTAAATCAAGACGTTGCTTCGGGGTTAGAGATTTAACTCCATCCACACCTGCTGTTTTCTTACCTTGATTTTCCTGAGTTACCTTTCTAATTGCTAGAAGTTTGCCGTAATAGGATTTTACGAGTAATCTTTGTAAGCTGTGAACCAACTTGACATCTCCACGCTGACTCGCTCTGTAAATTCGCTTCTGTAATCGAAATATCTGTTTTTCCACAATCTTCCAGTTAATAGATGACCATGTGTTCCAGTTATTTGCTTTATCAATCGATTTTTTCGTTGTCATAATTTTATTACTTTATTGACTTTACATTGTTTATCAAAGTGTGTACGTCAGCATATCTCTTACATTACATAAAAGCGTTGGCTTCTTACACAATCCCACCTCCCATAACCTTACGCTGGTTACTACTCAAAGTATTCGACCTCTTTGAGAGATTATGAGAGGTTATCTCGTTCCCTATATCCTTCCGTCAATCATTTTGATTGCGGTATTACTCAACCTTAGACTTCTTCTGTCCACCGACTCTATGTATTTGTCTCTAGTTCAGAATAATCAATCTGCTAGTACATTAGGGTTTTACTTTTTAGTCTAGCCTGTCAGCCTTATTTGGCTAGTTAAATTTCACGATGGTTCTGACAAAGATTCCTTGTGGTAGTCATAGTTGATTTGCTCGATGTAACACCACTTTAGGCTAGTAGTGAGAACACCTTTTAACCCTGCTTTACCGTATGGTTTACCAAAGCCAAGTCAGTAAGGGTTATGCTGTCACGCTGACAATAGCGGGTAAGATTTTCACTTACAGTTAAACTAAGCTCAGATGTCACCATCTGAACTCGTCTTCAGAACTGTGCATGAGAGTTTCCACCTCACACAGCTCCTCTCTGATAAACCCCTTGTCATGGGTACGATTCAGACTGCCGTCTTTGGCAGTCTTATCATCGTGGCAATGTCTGTGAAGTACTTGTAGATTGTTATACACATCCTTTCCACCTTTTGATTTAGGGATGATATGGTCGATTTCTAACAAGTCATCACTTTTGAAATTGAGTCCACAGTGATTACACTTCCCTTTCTGTTTCTTGAGCAAAGTAGCCATTCTGGTTGAAACTTCAGGGTGTTTTCCTATACGGGTTGTCCAATAAATCCAGTCCCCATCAAATGGTGATTTCTCTCCTTTGACTTTGGTGTGTCTTTTGATTTCCGTTTCGCTATGGTTTAGGAGTCTTATTCCATCTTCATCTCTAGTAGAAAACACCCATGTTCTTAATCCGTGAGTATGCCAGTATTTACGAGCTACCCACGATTTGGATTTATTATGATGTCTTCTTTCTGTCCATCTTTTGAGTTGTTGATAAATTATGTGGTCACATCTTGAGTAAGTTTCCTTACTGCATACCGAGCTATAATAATTCGCCCAACCTCTAATTATAGGGTTGAGTTCCTTAATTAATGCTATTTGTGGACTGGCTTTATGCTTCCTAATTATGTCTCCAATCTTTTTGATGTGACAGTTTATTTTATCCTTTGATGGTTTTATGATGGTCTTGAATCCAAGTGGTTTACCTATTGTGTTGTTCCCCGTGTGTGTTTGTCCAACTTCGTATTGTCGAATGTGAAATCCTAAGAAGTCGAAGCCTATATTTCCTTCATACTCATGGAGAGTGTGGGAGATACGGGTTTTACTTGGTTTTAACTCAAGTCCTAAATTTTTCAGCCAGTTTTCGATAATTCCTTTGCATTGAATGATTCTTTCTATATCCTTATGTAGGATAACAAAGTCATCTGCATATCTTATGATATTCAATGATTTTTCATTGTTAACTTTTCTTCCTTCCCATGTTTGTGCAAACTTTTTAAGTTCTAATTCCATACCGTGTAAGGCTATATTTGCTAGTAGTGGTGAGATTACCCCTCCTTGCGGTGTACCTTCTTTGGTTGAGTATAGTTGTTTGTTATCCATGAATCCACTTTTGAGCCATGATTTTATTTCACGTCTTAATTGTGGGTAGGTTTCAAGTTTCGCAAGTAATTTTTCGTGGTCTATTTTGTCGAAGCATTTTGCAATATCCGCATCTAACACATATTTGGGTTGAGACCTGACAGAATTAAATATTGCTTGTATTGCATCGTGTGCCGACCTAGCTGGTCGAAATCCATAGCTGTTCGGTTCAAATTTTGCTTCCCATTGGGGTTCTAAGGCTAATTTAACCAGACATTGTTTGATTCTGTCTTCTATGCACGGTATCCCAAGCGGTCTTGTTTCCCCATTAGGTTTAGGTATGTTGACTCTACGAGTCGGTTTACATTTACCTCTTAATTTTATTTGACCAGTTATATCAAGACGTTGCTTTGGGGTTAGAGATTTAACTCCATCCACACCTGCTGTTTTCTTGCCCTGATTATCTTGGGTTACTTTTCTAATTGCTAACAGTTTTCCGTAATAGGATTTTACCAGTAATCTTTGCAGACTATGAACCAACTTGACATCTCCACGCTGACTCGCTCTGTAAATTCGCTTTTGTAATCGAAATATCTGTTTTTCTACAATCCTCCAATTAATAGAAGACCATGTGTTCCAGTTATTTGCTTTATCAATCGATTTTTTCGTTGTCATAATTTTATTACTCTATTGACTTTACATTGTTTATCAAAGTGACTACGTCAGCATATCTTTCACATTACATGAGAGCATTGGCTTCTTAGTCAATCCCACCCCTCATAACCTTACGCTGGTAACTACTCAAAGTATTCGACCTCTTTGAGAGATTATGTGGGGTTACTCCGTTCCTTACATCCTTTTATTCGACTTTAGACTTCCTCTTATCACCGACTCTGTGTCTTTGACTCCAGTTAAACTATCCTAATTTTCTGGTACATTAGAGTGTTACCTTTTGGTCTGGCTTATCAGCCTTATTTAGCCAGTTAACTCTCACGATGATTCAGTCGAGGATTCCTTGCGTAGTCATTGTCGCTCTGCTCGGCGAGATTCCCCTTTTAGGCTAGGAGTTATCGCCTTTTAGCCCAGCTTCAGTGTATGAGTTACCACCTCAAGTCACTGTGGGCTATGCTGTCACACGGTCAAATCATGGGTAAGACTTTCACTTACAAGGGTGTAAAGTTGTAAGGTTTTACAAGTTAACCTTACCTAACTTACGTTTTGGTTGTTGCTAACCTCTACTTTTGTTAGAACGGGTCGCACAGGATATAGAGTTGTCAAGGTACTTTTAATGTAAACCTTGCCTAGCTTACGTTTTGGTTTTATCCTAGACTTTGGCTAGAACGAATCGCACTGTCGTGTTTACGGCGTGGGGCTTCTCGCCGAAGAAGCTAAAAGTATAATGATAAAGTGGGCAATGCCCACATAATTGGAATTGCCACAATTTGCACAATTAACACTTGTATTGGTTTAAATCAATTCCAGCCTCTTTTGCCATAGCGCTTAAACCTCTACTATCTAAAGTTTTGAGTGCCTTTGTAGAAATACGAAGTTTAACGAAAGAATTACCCTCAGCCCACCAAATTTTTTTATCTTGTAAATTAGCGTGTTGTAATCTTTTAGTTCTACGATGAGAGTGAGAAACTGCAAAAGCATTATTAGCTTTTTTCCCTGTGAGTTGACATACTCGCATAATAATTATCCCCTGATTTATGAATAAAAATTTAATTTATTGTGCAAACTTCCATTCTACTCTCATTTTGTGGTTATGGCAATCTATCAACAAATAATGAGGAAGATGAGGGGAGGGGCAAGATGAGGACTTTTTTAGACATAATTTATCATACTCAAAGTAAGAAAGCCGAAAATTTTTTAATTCTTAATTCTCTTGTATTCTTTCAAACTGGGGAGTTTTTTCGGTTAATCCGAATTTACCCATTACCTTAATTAAAGCAAAAGAAACGATCGAACCGATAACTAAACCAACAGTGATAAGGATAATAAATAATTTCTGAAACTCTCGTCTTTTTTGAGGAGATAATGTCGCTAACTCCTCTCGATCGAACTCTTTACCATTGCCGTTATTATTATAGTTATCATCCTGATTAGGATTAGGATCGAAAAAAGAGTTATTCATTATCTATAAGTTACCAAAATTTAATTATTATATCTTTTGCAAAATATAAGTTGACACAAAATCGGACCATTATCATTTTATGTGGAACTCAATTTTTTAGCAATTATTCTCTTATGGTAAGACAGGGCAAACGCATACTAAAAATTTGTGAGATACTGAAAAAGTTAAGTTAGTTTTCGTGTTTGACTAAAAACCCTGATGAGTACTGTCGTAAATTCATTATCAGATTTGTGGAAACATTTTGACTCCATTGACGATCCTCGTGTTGATTATTTAATTGAACATCAACTTCGAGATATTATTATTCTCACAATCCTCGCCGTTATTTGTGGAGCTGATACTTGGGTAGAAATTGAAGAATATGGACTTTGTAAACAATCTTGGTTAGCCACATTCTTACCATTACCTAATGGTATTCCCTCCCATGATACGATTGCGCGTGTTTTTGCTCGTTTATGTCCTCAGCAATTACAAGAATGTTTTTTGAGTTGGATTGAAGCCATCGCTCAAATCACCCATGGAGAAGTCGTTGCTATTGATGGCAAAACATTACGTCATTCTTATGATGGAGCTAAAAATCAAAAAGCAATACATATGGTTAGTGCTTGGGCTACTCAAAATAATTTAGTTCTTGCACAAGTCAAAGTGGATGAGAAATCCAATGAAATCACCGCTATTCCTAAACTATTGGAGGTATTGGATTTAAAAGGGTGTATTGTGACGATTGATGCCATGGGAACACAAAAGAAAATTGCGCAAACCATCATCGAAAAAGAAGCCGATTATATTTTAAGTTTAAAGGGAAACCAAGGAAATATTTGTGAAGATGTGGAACAATTATTTAACTGGGCTTTGAAAACCAATTTTGAAAATATCGACTATGAATCTTGGAAAACCATTGAAAAAGGACATGGAAGAATTGAAATTCGTCGTTATTGGTTAATGAGTGGAGTGGAACATCTGATTGATAATGAAAAGTGGACTGGACTTAAAACCATTGGGTTAGTGGAATCAGAAAGAAAGATTAAGGGGAGAGAAACAACCATAGAAAGAAGATATTATCTGACCAGTCTTGATCTTAATCAAGGAGTGAAAAAATTTGCTCAAGGAGTCAGAAGTCATTGGGGGATTGAGAATCAATTACATTGGTGTTTGGAAAGCGGCTTCAAAACCTTCTCTTAAGGTAATAATAAAAGTCGGTAAAGCGTTACTTATATCAATCATAATAATTAACAATTTAAAATATTTCTCCTCGTC
>NZ_JBLZFY010000128.1:0-9797 GCF_050753365.1 Geminocystis sp. CENA526 | reverse complement strand
GAGGAGGGGGAAGAGGGGGAGGAGATAATTAGATTTTTTTGGTGGAGTTGGGTTTAATATATTAAACCCCTACATTCCTTTTTAATTTTGCCTTTTGCCTCTTGCCTCTTGCTTTTTTCATTCTTAATTCTTAATTCCCCATTATTCTTTGTTTTCGAGTTTGACTTGTTTAACAATCTCCCTAGGAATAGCTACCATCTTGCCTTTACAGTTGATGTGTATTGCTTTTTCGTCTCTACCTTGCAGATTTCCTGCCCATTGAGTGCGTTTTTTATACTCCGTGTTTGTTTCTACGATGACAGGAAAACCTTTAAAACTAATAAATTCTCGTTCGCTACTCAAGTTTTCACCGATACCCGGACTAGAAATTTCTAACACATAAGCCGAAGGAATAATATTGTTAGTATCGAGGGTTTCTTCTAATAAACGACTCATTTTTTCGCAGTCATCCAAACTGGTATCTCCCGAAAGATTACGAATGTCCACCCTTAACACTGGAGGATTTTTGTGAGCAAGAAAGCCTAGATTGACTATTTCTAGGTTTAATTCTTGGGCGATGGGTTCAGCAATTTCCGTAATATTTGGGAGTAAAGGATGAGTCATATTAGATAAAAGTTCGATCGATAAACAATAAAAAGCAATAAAAAAAGCGGGTGATACCCACTCCTTACGAGGCATTATTTGAGTGAACACAAACTTTTGCCTTTCTGTAATTTGCACAAAGACTCTTTTAAGCTAACTTCAAAATCGGACTCGGAACATTTGTTTCTAGGCTTTGCTAAAGTCTCAATTTTTAACTTAATGTAAAGAAAATCAACTGTAGAGTTTTGCTTTAATATTGATTATAACATAAAAATTAATAACTGAGGAAATAATGTAGGGGCTTAATATATTAAGCCCTCCTCCATCAGAAAATAATAACTGTATGTTAATTCTAGCTGTCCACCTGTCCATTTCTCCCCCCTCCCTTCTCCATAATTAATGATTTTTGGTTCTAAACTTAACAGAATCAGCATGGGAAGCTAAACCCTCCGCCGTTGCTAAATCGATGATCGCTTTAGATACTTTTTGCAGTGCGATCGGACTATACTCAATTAAACTAGAATATTTCATAAAAGTTTCCACTCCTAAAGCGGAAGCATAACGAGCCGCACCAGATGTTGGTAAAGTATGATTTGGTCCTGCTAAATAATCTCCTACGGCTTCGGGGGTTGAGTTACCAAGAAAAATTGCTCCTGCATGGCGAATGTGTTCCACTAATTCCCAAGGAGATTCTATTTCTAATTCTAAGTGTTCAGGGGCGAATAAGTTAGAAAGTTCGGCAGCTTGAGTGAGATTTTCCGTTAAGATTATTATGCCATAGTGGGCGATCGATTTTTCTGTGAGGATGCGACGAGGATGATTTTCTAATAACCGTGTTACTTCCGTTTGTACTTTTTCCGCTAAGACGTTACAATCAGTAATTAAAATAGATGCCGCCATGGGATCATGTTCAGCTTGAGCAAGTAAATCAACGGCGATATGAGTAGGATTAGCATTTCGATCGGCGATCACTAATACTTCACTTGGACCTGCTAAGGAGTCAATACCCACAGTACCATAAACTTCTTTTTTGGCTAAAGTAACATATATGTTACCCGGACCTGTAATTACATCTACTTTTGGTATTGTTTCTGTCCCATAGGCTAAACCAGCTACGGCTTGAGCGCCTCCCACTCGATAGATTTCTGTTACTCCTGCTTCACAGGCGGATACTAACACCGCAGGATTGATTTTGCCGTCTTGGCTAGGGGGTGTCACCATGACGATGCGGGGTACTTGTGCCACTTTTGCAGGTATGGCATTCATTAACACTGTACTAGGATAGGATGCTCTTCCCCCGGGTACATATAAACCTGCTCGATCGACAGGGGTATAACGTCTTCCTAATACAACATTATCTTCTTCAAATTGTACCCATGATTTTGGCACTCGTTGACGATGAAAAGCCTCGATTTTTTTAGCCGCTAGTTTGATCGCTGAGAGTAATTCCCTCGAAATTTGTTGATAAGCCGCATCAATTTCCGAACCACTCACTTTGAGATTGTCTTTGGTGATAGTTTGTCCATCAAATTTTTCGGTATATTCCAATAAGGCATCATCCCCTCGTTTTCTCACCGTAGCGATGATTTCTTTGACGATGGCAGACTGTGTTTCTATTTGTTCATTGTGAGTGCGATCGCTAATGCGCTGCAACTCTTGTCGGGCTGTGACGGAATCTGTTATTATTCGCAACATCGAGATACTATGAAACTAAATAAATCTTAACTATTGTTCTTATGATAACAGTTTTATTTGTTAACTATGGGGATTTGATCTTTTTCCTCAATTTATTAATTCTTGATTAACCTCAGTAAAGTATAAAATGATGAAGATGCAATTCTTTTATATTTTTTTGGTGGGGTTGGGTTTAATATATTAAACCCTTGCATTACTAATTCCTCATTACTAATTCCTCATTCCTTATTAATATTCTTCGTACTCAGGCATTTTTTGTTTTTGAGGAATATTGACTTTTTGAGGGCGATAATCAGAATCATCATCGTCATCCCACATATCCCCATCCATAGAGTCATCCCGATAACGGCGTTTAGGGGTATTATCCACTTGATAACGAGGTGCTGGTTCTCTTTCTACCATACTTTCACCCCAGTTGTCTTCTTCTATATCATCTTCATAAAGAGGCATAGATTGAGCTTTACGACGTGGCGGTTGTGCTATGGGGCGTGTTTCTTCCCATTCGTCATCATTCCAGTTATTTTCAACAACTGTGGAACGTTGTGACACTGGTTGTGTAATGGGGCGCATGGGTGTACCCGTTGGTAACTGATTTTCAGGGGCGGTGGTGGGTGCATAGTACATCCCCTCGTCTTCTTTTTCCCAAGGAGGGCGCCCAATACCTAATTTCTCTAAAACTCCTACGGTAAGCTGAGTTATACGTTCTTCTGCTCCTTCAAACACAATAATACGGTTAGGTCCACTACTAACTATTTCATCTACGGACAGTTCGTAGGTACTAATTAATTGTTCAGGAATCTGAGGATAACCGATGACGGCAATGGTTAGGGAATATATTTGTCCATCTTGTAGGTTAAATTGAAAGTCTCTGACTTTGCCTAAAGGTTCACCTGTTTCGGTGACGACTTCGGAGTTAATCAGGGGGGAGTAAATATCTATATCCACATCTTCGATCACATCTTCATTTTCGACTAAAATCACGTCTCCGCCTTGGGAAACGCTACTGAGATACATATATTTAGGTATGCCAGACATGGCTAGACGATTATCTCTTAATCCTAATGCTATTACTTCCCGTCGATCGACATCCACTAACACTTCTCGAACTACCCCTAGACGTTTGCCACTACTTCGAGTGATAACCTGAGTATTCAAAAATTCGTTGCGTAAACGATTATCTGCACTTGTCATAATAATTTATATATAGTTTTAATTTAAAGGAGTATCCATTTATAGACTTAATATAACCTCTGATGAGGTAGTTCTATTCTACTCGATCGATCTTAAAAATCACACATCGGATTTTAGGGCAATTCTACGGAGGTTGGTTTAGCGATATGAGGTAAGCCCCAACCTAGTTTTTCTCGCAGGATACGGAAAAATTCGGGGGGTTGTAAACGGATAAATTGAGCGTCATATTTCGATCGAACTATATGAACTTCATCATCGGGCAAAATATAACAACCAGCATTACCATCCACTACCATCACCATTTGATTATGGGTAGCAGGATATATAGTAACAGGTTCTCGATCGGAAAAGACTAAGGCACGGGAAGCCAAAGAATGAGGACAAATAGGGGCAAGTTGAAAGACTGGCACATCAGGGGTGACAACAGGACCTCCTGCACTCAAGGAATAAGCCGTTGAGCCTGTGGGAGTAGAAATAATGACTCCATCGGCAGCGATGTCCACAGGAGAATGTCGTCCAATCGCAATTTCAAAATGGCACATACTGGTTAAGGGTTCTCTATGAACTACTACCTCATTTAAACAAAGGGCTTCCCATAAAGCTGTACCATCTCGCATGACACTAACTTTCATCATCGATCGAGTCTCTATTTGATAATTGCCTTCTAACACCTGTTCTAAAGCCATAGAAAGCTGATTGAGATAAATTTCGGTCAAAAAACCCAAATGACCAGTATTAACCGCTAAAAGAGGAATATTGTGGGGTGCTACTTGTCGAAATCCTGATAATACTGTACCATCACCCCCCAAAACGATGGCAAAACTCATGTCTCGATCGAATCCTGCCGGGGCAATTTGTTCAATGGGGCTATGACACACGGGACGACCGGGATGAGAGTATCCTAAAATACCAGCGTATCCCGTTGCTAAACAAACTTGATAACCTTGATCTGTTAACAGGTTTTGCAATTCTTGGGCAACTTGACAAGCCGTCGGTTTAATATCGTTATAAATAACGCCAATTTTGGGCATCAACAATTCTTCCTATGGGGTTTTAGCACAGTATCGATCGAATTTTACCAGAACTTGCCCCCATTGGAAAAGTAATGAACCGTTCACCAAGTCTCATTGTTAATTGGTCATTATTAATGTTAGAGTAGATAATTGTCTGTTATTAATTTGTGCTGTACTCAACAGACAAAAATAATGACAAAAATTCCTTAGATGTAAGTCGAGGGAATAACTTAACCTAATAGTCCACTTTTGTAACGATAGAGTAACATTATATTAAATAATCTATGTCTATCTAGTCAGTAATCTTGAATGAACTTTAAGTTACTGAGGAGGGATGAAGAATTATCAAACTTACTAATAAAATTAATACAATTAAACAAAATGCCTATGGTCAGTCAGACAGAAACTCTAAACAGTAATGTTGGTTTTACCCATGAAGATTTTGCCGCACTCTTAGATCAATATGATTATCATTTCAGTCCTGGTGACATTGTTGCTGGAACTGTTTTTAGTATGGAATCCCGTGGAGCGCTTATCGACATCGGGGCAAAAACCGCCGCTTATATTCCTGTACAGGAACTTTCTATTAATAGAGTTGATGATCCTCAAGAAGTATTACAAGCGAACGAAACCAGAGAGTTTTTTATTCTTACCGATGAAAATGAAGACGGACAATTAACTTTATCCATTCGCAGAATTGAGTATATGCGCGCATGGCAAAGGGTTCGTCAATTACAAGAGGAAGATGCTACCGTTTATTCTAACGTTTTCGCTACTAATCGTGGTGGTGCATTAGTGCGAGTGGAAGGTTTAAGAGGGTTTATCCCCGGTTCTCATATTAGCGCTAAGGATACTAAAGAAGATTTAGTTGGTCAAGATTTACCCCTTAAATTTTTGGAAGTTGATGAAGAACGTAATCGTCTTGTCTTAAGTCATCGTCGTGCTTTAGTAGAACGTAAGATGAATGGCTTAGAAGTAAGTCAAGTTGTCATTGGTTCTGTTCGTGGTATTAAACCCTACGGTGCATTTATTGACATCGGTGGTGTAAGCGGTTTATTACACATTTCTGAGATTTCTCATGATCATATTGATACTCCTCACAGTGTATTTAATGTCAATGATGAATTGAAAGTGATGATTATTGATTTAGATGCTGAAAGAGGACGTATTTCCCTTTCTACTAAGCAATTAGAACCCGAACCGGGTGATATGCTCAAAAACCGTGATTTAGTCTTTGAAAAGGCTGAAGAAATGGCTCAAAAATTCAGAGAGAAATTGTTAGCTGGTGATGCCGAACCCGCTTCGATCGATCCTGCTGAATTAGAAGGTATTACTGCGGAAGAAGAGGTAACATTAGAAAATGTAACCCCTGAAAATTCTGATGCAGAGGCTGATGTAGCTCAAGAAAATCTTGTGTCTAGCAACGCATAATTAGGGTCTGCGGAAAAAGTCTTTTGATGAAGAGAAGTAATAGGTAATAGGTAATAGGTAATAGTGCGATTCGTTCGCTAGAAACTAGATTTATTATCTAGGGGATTAGCGGTAATGTATCTATTTTACCTCCGTTCGACATAAAGAAAATGATGAAAACTAGACAGGAGGACAAGTCGAATGGAAGAAAAATTCTCAATATTTTGATGTACTTTTGAGAGAATTTTATTCATTCACCAGAAATACAATCTGCCTGTCTTCGGAGTCTTCCAAGTCAGCCCTCACCTATTTTTATATCCCACTCAGGTATATTTTAGGGGATTTTCTGGTCATAAATGTTATCGATCGACCCCAAGATGATAAAAATAGTAGATGGATTGTTAGCCGTGCCGACAGTGAATGATTACTTTTCAGCACTCAGAAAAATAGAGATTACAGAGTTACAGACAGAACTGTTAAGAATACAGTATTCTGCTTCTCTCCACCAGATAAAAGCAGAAGATTTAGGGATAGTATTAGAAAAATACAAAATCCTAATACCAAAGTTTTTATATCTATAAATTAGCTCCTATTTTTTTAATCTTAATAATAGATAATAAAATGGAGAGAAAACCTAAACCCATTATTCCAGCAATGGGATTTTTGTCTATTCCTGTAATCCATTGTGGCACTCGATCGAGATAAGTGATCATTTCTCCCACATTAAGAACATAATAACCCCAAACTAAACCACTGTGAAGACCAATACTAATACCGAGTAAATTTTGGCTCGATCGTTTTGCGGATACGAGGGTATATCCTAATAATAATAAAGCAGGAAAAGTAACGATGGTGCGGATAATTTCTGACAGTGGCTTAATAAAGTGAGCAATAGCAAAAATAAGACTATTCAAAAAAGCGGAAATTCCCAAAGAAAAATCCCTTTCTAACTCTGATAATAGCCACCCTCGAAAAAATAATTCTTCAGCAAATCCAATGCCAATGGCACTAATAAAACCTTCTAATATTAAACGGGGGAAAGCCATAGAAGGAGATTGAAAACTCACCCAACCTAGTAACGCTTCTACAATAAATAATAACCATGTAAAACTAAAACCAATGGTTAAACCTTGTAGTAAATACAAGGCATTTTTTTTACTATTAACTAAACCATAATAACTAAAAATAGCTTGATTTTTATAAATATATTTACCCCAAAATTTTACTAAAAATAGGAAAATGACAAATAAAATTGCCATAGTAATAATAGTTGTTAAATTAGAATCTTTTTCTCCTAAAAAATAGTAAATAGGCACGGCAAAAGGAAGCCAAAATAAGCCTAAAGTTAAGATAAATATTCCTAATCTACTAATAAAAGGATAATGTTTAATTCGATCGAACAAAATGTTTAAACTCAAGGAATGATAAAAAAGTCTTTGACTTAACTATTTTAAAGTTTTTGCAAATATTCCAGTATTTTCTTAACATTTCTTTTACCTTTTCCCTACCTTCTTGAAAATACTATGAGACAATCCCTATTTGTGATTTTTTGGTGGGGGTGGGTTTAATATATTAAACCCCGACGTTACTCCTCATTATTTCTTACTTCTTACTTTTTACTTCTTACTTCTTCATTTTTATTGGCTGACTTGGAAGCGAGAGGCGGATTTCTGCATTTCCATGGCATGGTAGCATTAAACGCATCGGCGATCGAACCTACCTCCCCAGATACGACTTCGGCTTGAATACTGAGATTTCCTTTACTAGCTTTTTCGATGTCTAATAAAAGATTAATCACGTTTTCTTGGAGAGTTTCCCGTTGTTGTCGTTGAATTTGGGCTTCTTTCTCTCTTTCTTGGGCAATAACTTCCATTTCCTCTGTATAAGTATCAATTTTTTCCGCCATGTCATTGAAAGTTTGTGCTAATTTTCCTACTTCATCTTTAGATGTAACTTTAGCCCTTACATTTTGATCGCCCCTACCAATTTTTTCTGCCAAAAGTTGTAATTTTTCGATGGGTTGAGTGAGAATTTTACTGAAATAACTAGCTAACATTAAAGCGATAATTAAACTCAAAAAGCCGACAATAATTTGATAAGAAACACTGCGATTAAAAATTTGTTGTAGATTAGCTTCAGGAGTACCTCTCACTAAAAAAGCAATGTTGTCTCCATCAGAATCAGGGAGAGTTTTAATAGCAATAGTATGCCATTTATTTTCTATCAACATTCTTCCCGTAACTATGTCATTATTCCCTTTACTTATTTCTTCTAAAAGACTCATATCGGGTAAAGGTATATTAGTTTTAAATTCTTCACTATCGACAGGTTGAAAAATTGAAGTAACGAGATGAAAGGTTTTATCTTTAAACATATAAATTGCACTATAACCGCCCCCATAGCTGACATAATATCCTGCAATAATAGGCTATTATCATTAACTAATTCCCCTGCCATTAATACTGCTATCATTTGAGAGGATTGAAAATCATTAACAGGAGTTAAATTTATATTCATTAAGACATTTTTACCTTCAATTTTTTCAGCAAAACTAGGGTTTTCGGCAATGATTTCTTTTTGAGAAATAATCACATTCGTTTCTAAGACTTCCCTTGACTTAATAACTCTACTTACTAAGTTTTCAAGAATAAAACTTTGTCCAAATCTATCTTGATTGGCATTAACAATAATGCGTCCGTTTAATCCCACTAAAGTAGCGTATTCAATCCCCCTAGCCTCAATTTCGTTATTTAAAATTGTCCTTACTGTGTTTTTTAAATTAGGTTCAATTTTTCCCTCATTTTTATAACTTTGTGCTGTTTGAATAATGGCAATATTATCAGCTTTTCCTCTGAATCCTGACGTGATATTTTCTAGGTTAGCATTATAGTCGATCGAGATGATATTCAATTCAGAAATAGCCCTATTTTTTAATTCACTTCTACCTAAATTATCGGTAATTAATTTTCCTGCAATAACAACTCCGAAGGTAGAAACCAAACTCGCAATCAATAAAGCAATAAATTGTTTATAAACGATAGGCAAGTCTTTAAATTTTTGCCATAAATTAATATTTTGAAGAGAAATAGTAGTGTCTTTCTCCTCTTTTAAATTTTCACTGTTAGCATCTTCTGAGAGTAAATATTTTTTAGTAATATCCTCAATGGCTTTATTGGCAGTATCTGCAAAAACTTTGTCGGTATCTTGAGCAATAATAGATTGATAGACTTCGATCGCTTCGTGATAAAATTTTTCTTGTTCTAATAAAGTAGCTAAACTCAGTTTTGCTGTTAAATCTTGAGGATTAACAGTGACATTATTTTGCAAAAATTTAATCTCATCAGAGAAGTTAGAATTAACGGTTTCCTGCTGTAATTGATTCATGGTAGTCATAGTTTAGTAAAAAAAGTTTTTTGATGGAGGAAGGCAAAAGGCAAAAGGCAAGAGGCAAGAGTGTCAAATGAAACACTTAGCGAGTCACAACAGTCTTTCAGAGTTCCTTTTTTGAAATACCTAGCGAGTAACAACAGTCTTTCAGAGTTCGTTTTTTGAAATACCTAGCGAGTCACAACAGTCTTTCAGAGTTCCTTTTTTGAAATACCTAGCGAGTCACAATAGTCTTTCAGAGTTCGTTTTTTTTGAAATACCTAGCGAGTCACAATAGTCTTTCAGAGTTCGTTTTTTTTGAAATACCTAGCGAGTCACAACAGTCTTTCAGAATTTTTTTTTTGAAATACCTAGCGAGTCACAACAGTCTTTCAGAGTTCATTTTTGAAACACTTAGCGAGTCACAACAATGTTGTTAGGTATTGTTTGTTATATTAAGGAGGCAAGTTGTGAGAGAATAAAATCATTGTGATTAATCCTTTTGATAGATGAAGAAGTATTTAACAGACTATTTTTATT
>NZ_JBLZFY010000127.1:0-10342 GCF_050753365.1 Geminocystis sp. CENA526 | reverse complement strand
ACAGCTTCCTCATAACTGTACTTTAGACATCTCCAGAAATGAAAAATTAAATCAATTTAGATATTGAAATCGTTAAATTAATATAGTTTATCGTCATTTTCAATCGGTTAAACATAATTATTGGAGAAGTCTAATGGGCTTCTGATGATAAAAAAATCTACAAAAAAATTATTAATCTTTTAAAAGATATTGATCGTTCTCCCTTTAGTGGTTTAGGAAAACCAGAACCATTAAAACATAAAATAAGAGGATATTGGTCAAGAAGAATTACGCAAGAACATAGATTAGTATATCAAGTGACAGATACAGAAATTATTGTTATTGCCTGTAAATATCACTATGAAAATATCTAATTTATGGCAATCTGTATTAACGTAAACAATATTTAAACAAGGTTTTAAGCTAATAAGTGAGGAAGTTCGATCGAGCAATACCTATACCTAAAACAAATGATCCTCAATTTTACATTTTATTCTATCAAATGCTAATTTTGTAATGACAATACTGAGTAGCCGTGTGAGGGGAAACTTTCATACACGGTTTCGGAGGAGAGGTTAAGATGGTAACATCTTAATCGACTCTCTAATAATTAAGCAAAATATATTTATGAATACTAAGTTAACAGAATTAGGCATCTCTCCCGAAGATTATTGTGTGTTTGGCTTGGCAACTTGTTTCCTCAGAGAAGAAGGGGAAATCAAGGAAGTTAAAGTAATTGAGCCTATTCCATCGGCGGCTTTAGAAGCACTAATTAAAGAAATTCCCACCTCCTATCAATTAGCTATCGCTACCACTGTTGGACAAATTATTTCCGAAGATGCCATACAAAAACCGTCCGATTTTCCTGCCGATAGCCAATTTTGTGATGATTTTCTCGATCGAACCTTAGCTGCTACTCGTACTTACAAAAACAAACCTAGTGCGCAAGAATATATCAAGTTGGGTGCATCAAAAAGCGACTTTAACTATTCCCTAGAAAGAAAAAGAATCTTAAACAGTGTTCATAAAGTATCTGATGATGATAACGTAAAACAACACTCCCATACCCATAAAATTCTTTAACACTCTATTTTTGACCTGAATTTATGTTAACTTTTATGAAGCGAATAAAATTATAGTTAAAGAGGTATTAAATGATCAAGTTATACGGTGGTACTCGCAGTCGTGCATCAATTATTCAATGGTATTTAGAAGAAATTAATCTCGACTATGAATATATATTAATTGATATGGCAGAAAAAGAACATTTGCAACCTGCCTTTTTAGAATTAAACCCTATGGGAAAAGTTCCCGTAATAGTTGACGGAGATTTCAAACTATGGGAATCAGGAGCGATATTATTATATTTAGCCGAAAAATATGGTCAAGAAATCCACACTTTAGAACAAAAAAGCATCCTTAATCAATGGATTTTATTTTCTAATTCTACTTTAGCCACTGGTTTATTTATTGAGGCAAATCGAGAAAGGGAAATGGAAAAATTATTACCCCCCTTAGAAAATATTTTTCACCATAATTCCTTCCTATTGGGAGAAAAATTTACCGTTGCCGATGTGGCAGTCGGCTCAATGTTAGCTTATACTCAAATTCTGTTAAAACTAGATTTAAGCAATTATCCTGCCATAACTAATTATATTAACAAGATGACCCAAAGACCTGCCTTTATGAATTCGATCGGCAAAAGATAAATTGGTAGAAACAAAAACTTTTTTAATTTGTCATTAGATTATATTATCTTGATAAAAATATTTTCTTATTTATACTAAATCAATTCCCAATTATGGTGAGGAGTAACTACTATGGTGAAATTTTATTCTTTAATTTTAAGTTGTTTAACATTTTTAATTCTAGCTACCCCCGCCTATGCCGGGAGACTTTTATTCTGGCGTTTTGAAGCCAATCAAAACCGTTTAATTTTTACCACAGATCAAGCTATACAACCCACCGCCCAATTAATCTCTAATCCAACTCGTTTAGTCATTGATTTGCCTGGTACTACTTTAGGTCGCCCCACCGTCAACGAAAATTTAGGTGGCGTAATTACTAATTTAAGAATAGGTCAATTTGATGCTCGAACCACAAGGGTTGTGATTGAACTTGCTCCCGGTTATGTAGTTGATCCTCAAGGTGTTAAAGTCAGAGGGCTTTCTCCCACTCAATGGTCTGTTGAACTACCCCAACCACAACGATCGAACTTCCCTACCCCCTCTAATCCTCCCGGTAACAATCAATCTACAAATAATCCTCCCACTAACACCACCGCTACTAATCTCACTAATCGCAATACTTCTTTAGGAACAGGCTTACAAGTCACTTCTAGTGGTATTCTTGTTGGACTTGATGGAGGAAATAATAACCGAATTACCGTTAATCGTAGTCGAGATCGCCGTCAAATTAATTTTGAAATAGAAGGAATTACCATTCCCGATAGTTTTCCTAAATCTTGGAATGTAAATCAATACGGCATTGGAGATATAGAAATAAACCAACAAAGACGATCGACCCTATTAACATTAAATGTGAATCCCGACAGTCCCGATTGGCAAGGCAGTTTTAGCCGTATGGGAGGCTTAGTTTTGTGGCCTCAAGGAGGTATCAGTCGAGTAGCGGATTTACCTTCAGGAACATCTAACAATAATAATTCCCCATCTCCAGCAAATCCTCCTCGTAATGCACCTAGTACACAAGCGTTGATGAATAATCCAGCGACTCCCCCTCAAACAAACATTGAGTCTATGGAATTAATTAATAATCAACTATTAATCAGAGGGAATCAACCCCTCAAAGCTCAAACTAGCTGGAATGAAAATAATACCGTTTATCAAATTCGCTT
Source organism: Geminocystis sp. CENA526 (assembly GCF_050753365.1). Classification (NCBI taxonomy): domain Bacteria; kingdom Bacillati; phylum Cyanobacteriota; class Cyanophyceae; order Chroococcales; family Geminocystaceae; genus Geminocystis; species Geminocystis sp. CENA526. Next base: position 7,509 of record NZ_JBLZFY010000127.1, on the reverse strand, counting down.
AGAAAACACCAATCTAGCTCCTAATTTTAGAAATCCGACTTTACCATCAGGAAGTCCGATCTCACGAATGCGTATTTGGCAACCAGACGATAACACCGTAGTACTTTTAATTGAACCAGCCGTAGGTGCAAGAATAGGACAACTCAACCAACCAAATGATAGACTTTTAGCCCTCTCATTTAATCGACTTAGCTCATCTAGTCGTCCTCAAGGTAATATCAACAACAACAGTACATCTATACCTGTTACACAAGCTCCTCCCGATCCTTTTAATCAAACTCCCCCCGGTGGAAATTGGCAACCCCAAGCCTTACCCCCCGTTAATAATCGTCCTTCTGGCAATAACAATCCACCAATACAAGGGCGACCTTTAGTCATCATCGATCCGGGGCATGGAGGCAAAGATCCGGGGGCTGTGGGAGTTAATAGTCTTCAAGAAAAACACGTTGTTTTAACTATCTCTCAACAAGTGGCAAGTATTCTTGAACAACAAGGCATACAGGTAAGAATGACTAGAAATAGTGATTATTTTGTGAGTTTACAAGAACGTTCTGCGATGGCTAATCGTCTCAGGGCTGATGTTTTTGTTAGTATTCATGCTAACTCTGCTGGTGCGGGTAAACCTGAAGTTAGTGGTTATGAAACTTATTATTTTCAAAATGGTAGAGCCTTAGCGGAAACCATACACCGTAACGTAATCCGTCGTGTGGATGTGCGCGATCGAAGAGTTAAACAAGCTCGATTTTATGTATTAAGAGCCTCCAATATGCCTTCGGCTTTAGTAGAAACAGGCTTTGTCACGGGCATAGAAGATGCCGCAAAACTTAGCAATCCTACTTTTCAACGTCAAATGTCCGAAGCCATCGCCGCAGGGATTATTGAGTATCTTCGTACTAATCGCCGTTAAATTAAGATATTTTACCTATCTTTCAAAGAAAACAGAATATGATTCGATCGATTTAGCTTAAATTTTATGTCGAACTGAGATAAATGTAGGGTGGGCATTGCCCACCAATCCCGACAAATAGTGTGAAAATTTGTGCTTAACTCCTAATACCTAGCAGTTAAAAGCTCCTAATTAAGTCCAACTAATTGTTTACTCAAAGTCCACATTAATTCGCCTTTATCTTTATCACTAGCCTCGTCAGAAACTTCTTGTACAAAGGATTTACGCCCTTCTTTTTGACGATTTCCCCAACTCCAGTAAACACCAGATACATTAAATTCTGGATCAGCTACAACCATCGCTAATCTATCTCCAGCTAATTCTTCTGATACATAACCCCCTGTAATATTTTTTTGGAATAAAGGAAAGATTTTTTGGAATAAGGAAAAATGATTACGGAAAAGTGCAGTAGTAGCCACACATCCGGGATATAAAGCCGAAAAGACAATGCGGGTTGACTGATGATAACGGCGGTGCAACTCTCTCATGGTTAACATATTGCAGAGTTTACTATCTTTATACGCCTTCCCAGATTTGAATTTTTTACCATCAATCATGGCAATAGGTGCTTTAAAACCTTGTTGAAAACCCTCTAAATCTCCTAAATCTGGCGGTGCAGGAATGGGAATTTTACCGCCTAATTCTTTGGGGTTTGCCGTAACTGTACCTAAAATAACTAATCTTGGCTCAGGATTACCCGATTTTTGCAAATCTTCTAACATTAAGTTACAGAGTAAAAAATGCCCTAGATGATTAGTAGCAACACTGATTTCGTAACCATCTTCATTACGCATGGGTTCTTTCAGTAACGGGTAATAAACCGCCGCATTACAAACTAAGGCATCTAATTTTCTCCCCGAAGCTCGAAAATCTTGTACAAATTTACGCACACTACTAAAAGAAGCTAAATCAAGATGAATGGCTTGATAGTTTTGAGTGGAAATGCCAACTTCTTTCGCCATTTTATGGGTTTTTTCTAGGTTACGACACGCCATAACCACAAACCAACCTTTTTGAGCTAATGCTCTAGCACCTTGTAATCCTACTCCTGATGATGCTCCAGTAATGATTACTGTGGGTTTATTATCTGTAGTCATTTTGATTAAGTTTATTTTTTATAACTAAATTTCACAATATCTTAATGTTCTCATAGAAAGCGGATTTCAATTTCTAAGTTTTTTTAAGCAAAATTATCTTTATTAACCATAGAGAATTGACAATGGATACTAGGAGACTAGGAGATGAGGGGGAATTAACTACTCTTGCCTCTATTTGTGATTTTTTGGTGGGGGTGGGTTTAATATATTAAACCCCTACATTTCCTATTGTTCTTCATCTTTTGGCTTTTTTAATTCTTAATTCTTAATTCTAAAAAAAACCCCTCCTCGCAGTTGAGAAGGGGCTTCACTTTATTTAGGGGTAAACGGTAAAAATAAGTAATATTTTATAGTTACACTAATATCTTTTTAGTAGTTACGGGAAAAACTATTTCTTCTTCCGCCACCGCCGCCACCACGGCCGCCACGAGAGTTATTTTCTTCACGGGGTTTGGCTTTGTTAACCTTCATGTCACGTCCCATCCACTCAGCACCGTCTAAGGCTTCAATGGCTTTATCTTCTTCAGCATCAGTACTCATTTCCACGAAACCAAAACCACGCATACGCCCAGTTTCACGATCGGTGGGTAAATATACTCTTTTAACTGCTCCAAAGTCTGCAAAAGCAGATGTTAAATGGTCTTCCGTAACTTCGTAAGATAAATTACCTACATAAATAGACATAAACTTTCTCCAAATACAATATGGTCTTTAAGATTCGCAATTCGGAGAGAAGCTTGTCAATCGAAAACTCGAAATACTCGTGAATATCTTAAACAAAATCTTTAAACCGATACTTAATCTCGTCAACTTTGATTATAACACGGGAATTGATAATTGACAATTATTTGATCGATAATTGATTTTAAAGGTGGCAAAACATGGAAAACAATGATTATTAAATTCCCGAAATACCAACAAACAAAGGTTTAGAAAAATGTAAAGATTTATGTCTTGATTAAAGCGTTACCCCCCGTATGCCTGAAGATGTTGTGGAAGATTTGAAATCGATCGAACCTCCCATAGTGTTCACTAGACTCTGAGATTCTTGATAGAAGAAATGACACAATACCTTTATCATTGCGTTAAGTGTTGTTAATTATTCACGGTTTATTATTTACTCCTAACGACGATGACAAATCCTTTTCTTGCTTTGGAATATGAAATGGCGATGGAAAATTTGGGGGAGGATTACTATGAAGAAGTCACCCCTGCTCAATTTCCGCAACTTATATTAAGATTTGTAAATAAAAATCTCTTACCTATTATTGGTATAGATGAAGAAAGCGTTACCGATGATGATTGGATTGAAGCCTTTGGTAAATTTCAGGGAATTAGACCTTGTTTGGCTTTAAAATATCATGGGTATCAGTTTGGGGCTTATAATCCACAATTGGGAGATGGTAGGGGTTTTCTCTATGGTCAAATTAGGGGAAAAGATGGATTATTATATGATTTTGGCACAAAAGGTTCGGGAAGAACTCCCTATTCTCGTCAAGCGGATGGAAGATTAACCTTAAAGGGGGGAGTTAGAGAAGTGATTGCAGGTGAGGCGTTATATCGTTTAGGGGTTAATACTTCCCGTTGTCTTTCTCTGATTGAAACGGGGGAGTCTTTATGGCGTGGGGATGAGCCTTCTCCTACTCGTAGTTGTGTCATGGTAAGATTTAGTAAGTCTCATATTCGTTTCGGCACTTTTGAGAGACTGCATTATATACAACGTCCCGACTTAATTAAAAATCTGTTGGATCATGTGATTTATTATTATTATCCTCATTTAAGCACTTCTGATACTCCCTATATCGATTTTTATGGAGAATTAGTACAAAGGGTGGCTTTGTTAACGGCGCAGTGGATGAGTGCCGGGTTTTGTCATGGGGTGCTGAATACTGATAATATGTCTATTACGGGGGAAAGTTTTGATTATGGTCCTTATGCTTTTATCAATACTTATGATCCACATTTTACGGCGGCTTATTTTGATTACGGTGGAAGATATTGTTATGGTAATCAACCGTTAATTGGTCGTTTAAATTTAGAGTTGTTGCAAAAACCGTTATCTTTGGTGATACCTTTTGAGGCGTTACAGGCAAGGTTATCCCAGTATGATTTTTATTATCAGCAATTTTATCATAGTTTGATGGTAAAAAAATTGGGTTTTGAAAATTTGCCTGAAAATTTGGGGAAAAAGTTGCTTACTCAAACGATCGATCTGTTAAAGGAAAGTCAGTATAGTTATCATCAATTTTTTGCGGATTTAGCGTCTCAATTCAATTACGGTTGGCATGAAAACCCTGATTTAATTTTGGAAAATACTGAGATTAAATATTCTCATTTTCGATCGTGGCGTTTGTTGTATCATCAGGCTTTGGAGAATTTTGTTAGGGAAGAATTAGACGAGATTAAAAATAGGCTCGATCGAGCTAACCCCCCTGTTGTACCAGTTCGATCGATCATTGAAGCGATTTGGCATCCTATCAGTGCCGAAGATAATTGGCAACCGTTTTACGATTTGTTGCAACAATTTTATTTATAAGTACGAAAATACCTCAGTTCGATATAAAATTGTCGATAAGGGTACAGAAAAGGGAAGACGGAATAGGTAAGAGTTGTCGTTATTTTCAAGAATTAATAAAAAATGCAAATTAAATGCGTTTGAGCTTAGAAAAGCCTTTTTTAAGTTTTTAGAGTAATTTTTACTCATTTTGTTTTTTTTATTGTATATTGAGGGAAAGTTAGGATTTTAAATAATCCTGTTAATAAATAAATTAGTCATTTTAGGAAAGGAACAGAGATTATGTCAAAGTTTTATTTTCAGTCATTGCACGATCATCCTCCCACTTCTTCCAATAATCAGTCTCCTTATCCTGTCGATGACTCCCCCTCTCCATCTGAAAAAAACAATAATGTTAACTCCCGTGACTTAATGCGCCTGTATCTTCGTGATATTGGGCGCATTCGTTTATTAAGCAAAGAAGAAGAAATAACTTTAGCTCGACAAGTACAAACCTATCAATCTCTCCAAACAATTAAGGAACAAAACAATTCTATTCCTGAAATTAGAGAATATATTAAGGTAATGTCTTCCTATGATTCATTAGCAGGACATCATTCTCAATCTCCTACGATGGAAAATTTAGTTCAAACTTTAAAGATTTCTGAAAGCAAATTAGAGAAAATTGTCCGTCAAGGTAAACAAAAATGGGCAGATTTATCAGATTTAACGGTAGAAGCCTTAGACAAAGCCTTAAGCGAGGGTATGAAAGCAAAACAAATGATGATTAAGGCAAATCTACGATTAGTAGTTTCGATCGCTAAAAAGTATCAAAATCGAGGTTTAGAGTTATTAGATTTGATTCAAGAAGGTACTCTCGGATTAGAAAAAGCCGTAGAAAAATTTGATTATACAAAGGGTTATCATTTTAGTACTTATTCTTACTGGTGGATTCGTCAGGGTATGACAAGGGCGATTGCCACTCAAGGGCGCACAATCCGTATTCCTATTCATATTACAGAAAGATTGAATTTACTTAAAAAAGTTCAGCGCCAACTATCTCAAACTTTAGGACGCATGGCGACAGTCGATGAAATTGCCCAGAAAATGGACATGAGTGCGCCTCAATTAAGACAATTTTTAAATCAAATTCCTCGATCGATCTCTTTAGAGATGAAAGTAGGGGAAGATTATAATACCGAATTAGTAGAATTAATCGAAGCCGACTCCGATACCCCCGAAGAAAACTTGCTAAGGGTTTCTATGCAACAGGATTTACGCTTAATGATGGAGCGTTTGAACGATCGAGAGAGACAAATTTTGCGCCTTCGTTTTGGCTTTGAGAATGGCAAGATTTACTCTTTGAGTGACACTGCCTCCATGATGAATTTATCCAGAGAAAGAGTAAGGCAAATTCAAACAAAAGCAATTCAAAAATTAAGAGAACCCGAACAGGAAAAGCGGTTGAGGGATTATTTAGAAATTTTAACGTAATTAGGGGGTGCTGAAACAGTCTTTTGATGGGGATAGGTGTCAGGTTAAATAGGGGGTGTTGAAAAAGTATTTTGATGAGGGTAGGTGTTAGGTGTCAGGTTAAAGAATGAAAAATCAAGATTTTGAAGCGTTATCTCTTCAACAAGTAAACAGGGGTATTGTGAATAATCAAATTTGAAATGCCCTGTTTTTGAGTAAAAATTGTCAAAAATTCACACTTTTTTGTGAATATAGTGTGCCTAAACCATTGATTTTAATAACCTTTTGATTTATTCAGCAAACCCTAATTAGTTGTTATTCATTACCTGTCGGACTAAATCACTGGTAACTCGATCGGTTATAATAACACTGCCGATCGAATTAGGTAAAATAAAGCGTACTTTGCCTTCTTCTACTTTTTTATCGGTTTGTAAATGGGCAATAGCAGTTTCTACATCGAGATTAGAAGGGATAACGGTAGGTAAACCTGTTTTCTCAATAAGGGAATCCTGTCTTTTTGCCTCAGATTCACTCCATAAACCCATTTTTACAGCTATATTTCCAGCCCCTACCATACCCATAGCAACAGCTTCTCCATGGACAAAAGTGTCGTAATTAGTTAAACTTTCGATAACATGACCAATGGTATGACCATAATTGAGAATAGCGCGTAAACCGCCTTCTTTTTCGTCCTGACTCACTACTTCTGCTTTGGCTTGACAGGAACGCACTAAAATATCTTTGAGCAACCCATCATCAAAATTGTTTAAGCTATCGATGTTATTAGCGTTTTCTAACCGTTCAAAAAGGGTTTTATCCCAAATCACTCCATATTTAATAACCTCTGCCATACCTGCCTTAAACTCTCGCTCAGGCAATGTTTTTAAAACTGTAGGATCAATTAATACTAATTTAGGTTGATAAAACGCACCAATTAAATTTTTGCCTTGGGGATGATTGACTCCTGTTTTTCCACCGACGGAAGCATCTACCATAGCTAAAAGGGAAGTTGGCACTTGTATAAAATTGATACCCCGTAACCAAGTAGCGGCAGCGAATCCTGTCATGTCTCCTACCACTCCTCCCCCTAAAGCGAGTAAGGTGGATTTGCGTTCGAGGGAATATTCTAGGGCGCTATCATAGATTTTAGCTAAATATTCAAGGGTTTTATAATTTTCTCCTGCGGGAATTAAATGATAATTGACGGTAAAACCTGCTTTTTCTAAGGATTTAATGGCTATATCTCCGTAATAGTCGAAGATTTCGGGATTCGAGACGAGTAATATTTTTTTCCCTACTTTTAATTCTTTGATTCTTTCTCCTAGTGTCAATAATCCATTACTAGCGATGTGAATATTATAGGTATTGTTGGGCAAAGATACGGTTATAATTGATTCCATTATCGATCGAGTTTATTTCTTAAATCTTCTTTATTGTACGCTAAAACGGTTCGATCGTTGCTGATGAGGGAGGGGAAAGAGGGGGAAGAGGGGGAAGAG
>NZ_JBLZFY010000126.1:0-10409 GCF_050753365.1 Geminocystis sp. CENA526 | reverse complement strand
AGATTAGATTTTCTACATGATTAGGTAAAGTATAGGTGATAGTAGAGATAACAGTATCAATTCCCTCATTGAGTTTTTCGACTACTATGTCATTGGCATTATCCACATAATAAGTATCATCTCCTTTACCACCTACCATTCTGTCCGCACCCGTGCCACCATTGAGAGTATCATTACCATTACCACCATTTAAGGTGTCGTTACCATCACCCCCATTAAGGCGATTATTGTCACTATTCCCCGTGATGCGATTAGCAAGGGTATTACCCGTACCGTTAATATTACCTGTACCTTCTAAGATTAGATTTTCTACATGGTTAGGTAAAGTATAGGTGATGTTCGATCGCACCGTATCAATTCCTTCATTAGCATTTTCGATAACTCGATCGCCCGTGTTATCCACATAGTAGGTATCGTTTCCTTTACCCCCTCTGAGGGTGTCAGCACCCGTGCCACCATTAAGGATATTATTACCATTGTTACCCGTAATCACATTATTAAGACTATTACCACTACCATTAATATTACCTGTACCTTCTAAAATGAGATTTTCCACATGATTCGGTAAAGTATAGGTGATGTTCGATCGAACTGTATCTGTACCCTGATTCAGGACTTCGATAACTCGATCGCCCGTATTGTCCACATAGTAGGTATCGTTGCCTTTCCCCCCGGCCATTCTGTCAGCTCCCGTACCACCTATCAAAGTATCGTTACCATCACCACCATTTAAGGTATCATTCCCTTCACCGCCGTTAAGGCGATTATTGCCACTATTTCCTTGAATGATATTATTTCCTGCATTACCCGTTCCGTTGATATTACCTGTGCCTGTTAAAGTTAAATTTTCTACATTAGACCTTAAGGTTGTATTAATGTCGGCGAAAACAGTATCAGTGATAGTTGTAGTTGCCGTTGCACGTCCCAACGTACTATTAAAAGGATTAGTTAATCTTAAAGTGAATGTCTCATTAGGTTCATTGATAGAATCATTAAGGATCGGGATACTGATGGTTTTAGTAATTTCTCCAGGTAAGAATGTTAAAGTACCATTGGTAGCCGTATAGTCAGCCCCCGCCGTAGCAGTGCCATTAGCCGTAGAATATTGTACTGAAACATTTTGATTGCCGGGTTCAGAAAGAGTAACCGTATATAAAACATTCTGAGGGCTAGTAAAACCTTCTACCACTGTTTGATTACCACTAAGGTTAATTTGAGGAATAATTATAGGAGTGGTGGTTTCTAAAATTAAAGACCAACCTCCCTGAATAGTTCCAGATGCTATTCTTTCGTCATCCATAACATATAGATTCCATTGCCCGTTGGGATTAGTTCTGTTAAAAATGGAAAAATCGGCTTTATAGGGTCCACTGGGGGCGGGAGATTTAAAAATGTCGTTGGTCTCAAAATCCGTTGGCTTGTAAGTTCCTGTAATAATTTGGTCATTCTGAGATAAGAACTGGGAAGCGGAAGGATCAATAGTTAAAGTCACTTTATTTAAGGCTTTTGTCCCCCCAACATCTGACATTACGAGGGATTTTGCACCAGTAGGACTAACTAGCAGTATATCAATATCTTTTGCCCAGCTATGACTAATATTTCGCAGAACTACTTGAACTTTGTTAATGTTACCATCAAGCCCTGAAACATTAATGGCTGAAGGATAGGGATTACTCTGATCATTATCCACAATGGAGATAGCATTGTTATTGTTAAAGGTGTTGACTACTAAAATTTCATCGTTTCTGATCGTTCCTCTCGCAGTGGCAGTGGTAATAATTGCTCCATTACTGGGATTGGATAATCTGACGGTAAATTGTTCGTCAGGCTCAAAATCTAAATCCCCCCTGACTCGCACTGTGATCCTTTTTGATTCTTCTCCCACCGCAAAATCAATTTTACCAGAAGGAAATATCCCGTTAGCAAAATCGTCTTTGTCGGCTCGATTTGCTCCCGAACCAGTGACTGCCCATTCAACACTGTTGGCAATGTTTAGATTTCCTGTCCGAATCACGTCAAAAGTAAAGGGGGTTGTTCCACTATGGCCTTCATTTTTGTTAGCACTGACGGCTTTGATTTCCACGAAGGTTTCCATATCTAGGATCAATTTATAAGTTCCAGATGTGGAGGGATTGATATTAACCGGACTTTCTTCAAGAAAAGGAGAGGGAGATTCATTGCCACTGGCACTAACTCGAATGTAATAATCCCCCGTTTCAGGAGCAGTGAGGGTTAAAAATGGCTCGTTAGAAATCTCCATATTTTCCGTTGGATTTTCGGCTTCGGGATCAAATATGATTCTTTTATCACTAAATCCGAGTTTTTCACCTTGAGAGTTATAAAACTCAATCATGGCATCTAAGGGAGAGTTAATGTCCCCAGTGATAACTTTAACGTTAATTACATCCCCTTGATTCAGTTGAATTTTATAAAAGTCCACATCTCTAGATGGAGATTTACTAGCATTGTTGCCGATCGCCCCTGTATATTCAAAACTTCTTTTTGTTTCAGGATTCAAGCCTGTATCGAACGCAGTTAAAATCGTCTCTCCTTCTGCATCTAAGGCGGTTATTCTGATTCGTGCATTTCTAATAACGCTACTAAAGGCTGTGTTTCCGCCATTACTACTGGTATTGACATACCGCCCTACCTTACCAGTTCTTTGATCCCATGCTCGGAAGCTGAAGATAGCATTACCGACAAAATTACTGTTAGGAAGAAAACGAATCCGACTGAAACTATCTAGCAACAAAGCAGAAGTTTCACTGACGGGGTTAATGTTTAACCATGTCTCGCCAAAATCTAGGGAATACTGCCATTTACCATTATTGTTGTTAATCGCAGTTAGTGCGATCGACTTTTGGGGGTTGCCGTCTTTATCGGTGATGACGTTATCGGGAATAATATCGGCGATAAGATTACCGAGGGGAATAATATTTTTATTGGTGATGGAGGTTAGGTTGCCCAGAATAGATGAAGAATCGGGTAAAACGGGGGCGGTATTAGTAATGGCAATTCGAGCAGTACCATTAGCGACACTAAAAGGTGTTTCTCCTCCATTCGTGTTAGTATTTGCCGTTGATCCTGCCACACCGATACTTCCATCCCATGCTTTAAAATTAAAGGTAGCGTTACCTACAAAATTAGTGTTAGGAATAAAACGGATACGATGATTATTTTGTAAGAGTCGAGCTTGGCTTTGACTAACGTTACCAAAGTTTAACCAACTCTCCCCGTTATTAGTGGAGTATTGCCATGTACCATTACTATCGTTAACTGACGTAACGGCGATCGCCTTAATTGCTCCATCGGCATCGGTAATGACACCATTGGGAACGATCTGAGCAACGGTTCTACCTGTACTCTCTTTGTTATTGTGACTGATTGAAGGTAAAGTTGCATTGTTACTAAGACTTAAAACAGGAGCGGTGTTAAAGACTTTGATGGTAGCGGTGCGAGTTTCTGCACTGAAGGGGGTTGTTCCACCAGTGGCACTTACGTTGAAAGTTTCTCCACCATTTCCGTTAGTTTGATCCCATGCTCGGAAGGTAAAAGAGGCTTCCCCTAAGTAACCGCTATTAGGCACAAAGCGGATTTTATGTTCTGAATTGAGTAAACGGGCGTTGGCTTCGCTCACTTCTCCTACATCCTGCCAATTATCATTATTGGTGGCAAATTGCCATTTACCGTTACTGTTATCCACAGAGATAAGTGCGATCGACTTAGGCTGGTATTGAATCCATCCCGACCCAGCTAAGTCCCCGGAATTGAGGGGAACAAATCTCGAAAACCCATCCATAATCGTATGATTGGGGATGAGAGAATCAATGGTACGCCCAACAGGATTGGTATTCTTATAGCTTAAATCGGAGATTTCCAGTGTTGATCTAGTATCGAGATAGGGAGCTAGGTTAGTGATTTCTACTTTGACCGTCCCAATACCACTGCTGTAAGGAGTATCGCCACCATGGGCCGTTATGCGCCCTATCTTGGACACAGCAAAGTCATTCCGATCCGGTTGATCGGTCATGTCCCATAGGCGAAATTGAAAGCTAGATTCACCAATGTAGCCTTGATCGGGTACAAAACGCATTCGGACATCAGGCCCTAAAAGTCGGGAAAAGATGTCACTGTAGTTGTTGGATCGTTCGTCATAACCGTTAAAGCTGTTCCAGAGATTGATCTCATGCCTACTGCTCAACCAAGATGTTCCATTATCATTAGAAAACTGCCAATCTCCATTGGTATTATCTACGTTAGTAACAGCAATACCTAAGACATCTCCATCATAGTCAACCATTGTGACCGGGTTCCCGTAAGAATAATTACCAACACTGCTATTTAACGAAACTAAGGTCTCAACGGTGCTGTAGGAAAAATCATCATCGAGATAAATAGATCCATATCCAAGAGAAGCAATTAAGTTCAGAAATGGGTAATTTATTGCTTCTACCAAAACAGGGGCATTGTTAATAGACTTTAACCCTGTTCCCCAAATGTAATCATTTTTATGTGCAGAAACATCACTGGGCTGATCACTGGTAGTGGCTCTACCAAACAATGCCATACCTAACCTATCGTCGGGATCCAACAAAAGAGCATTGGGGAAAAAGTTAATACCATTCTGAGCTTCCCCTTGAGCATTAGCTTTATGCCAAATTCCAGATGCAGACTGAAAAGTAAGCGCCGGATTAGTCGTTCCTTCGTATTTTGTAATCCACGAACTACCGCCAATTATTTTTTGTGAGGTATCTTTAACATCAGTTTTACCTGTGACATAAACATTATCATTTTCATCAACTGACAACCCAGTAACAATTTGTCTAGGTTTAAATACCTTTCCACTACCGACATGATCAAATGTCACAAAAACCCCTGAACTTGTTGAAATATAAACTTCATCACGCGCACTCCAGTCTTTCGTATAAAGACCAGTAACTATATCATCGGGTTTAATATGTTCAAAATCTATACCAAATTCATCATTTTTAGATACATAATATCTAATTCCCTCGACTTCCTGCGTAATAGAGTATCCTGATTGACCAGAAGGCTTATTAATTCTTGCGAAGTATATGTCTCGCGTATTGTTAGCCCTGTTTTTAAAAACATCATAGCCAGGATCATAAGAACTTAAAACAAAATCAGTGGTTCTAAATCCAGCAACGCCAAAACTATCTGGGCCAGTTACATGAATTTTGTTGGCAACCACACCATAGCCGAAGTCAATAGAACCTATTTGTTGCAAATTGCTGTTGTAAACAATGACTCTGTTATCGGGTTTTAAATCTCCTCCTTGGGCACCCTTAATGTTAAACAGTGCATATATATTTCCCTCTTGATCTGTGGCAATGTCCACAGGATAACGAGTGCCGTTGGTGGTATTAGTTACACTGATTGACGTGTGAGCACCAGTTCTAGTATTTAACTTTACTAGTTGACCATGATAGTTATCGATACCTAGAAAAGCACTATAGCTTACATAAACTGTATCAGGATCTGTTTGAGACCAAGCAATTTTTGCTCTCGTATCGGAATATTGGGTTCCTATTGCCCATAACGGTCGTCTTTCGCCAGTTTTAATATCAACCTGAGTTAACCAAATATCATTATGTCCCCCAAAATGAGTTTGCCCACTCCAAAGAATACCCGTTGTATTGCCAACTAAAAATACGCTTCGTCCTGCTAACACAGCATCGTGTAGAATGATACCGGGAGGCTTTTGTAAATCTGAAGGATCTTGATTGCTCTTTATTTCAAGACTCCAGGTGTTTTCAGGTGGTTCTAACAACATTTCTACTTTGCCAGTAGCCACTTCTGAACTAAAAGCTGAATTACCTCCCGTTTTAGTGATGTTGACTGTTGATCCAGAAGGAAAGTCATCTGTGCGATCCCAGGCTCGAAACTGAAACGTGGATTGCCGCCAACTTCTATCGGCTTTTGCCTTAAGTGCCTCAATTACATCAACATCCGGATTGAAACGAAGTCGATCACTGGCTTTTAATAAAAGAGCATTGCTTTCACTAACAGCAGGAACACCATGCCAAGTTCTGCCATTGTCTGTAGAATATTCCCATGTGCCAATTCTATTGTTATCGAAATATGTAACAGCGATCGCCTTTTGAGCTACATCTGGATCGATAATCCCACCATCAGGAACGATCTCGGAAATTAAATTTCCATTATTTACATTAGGTATCAGATCAACTCCGTCTAGGTCAAAGTTGCCACCGGCAATTTTAGGAGCAATATTGAAGTGTTTTAGTATAGTATTACCAGTAATATTCGTAACAACTCCAGTTGAATTACGATGTCCTATATTTTCAATCAGGTATAGAGGTGTTCTTGTATTCTGGGCACGGAAGAAAAAGTTTTTGATGGTTAAATCAGAAGCCCTTGAGAAAGTGCCATCCCGATTAAGATCAATAATTAAATCTTGTCCGTCTCTATGGAAATGGCGAGAGTCAGCATCTAAATTCTGATCGAAGGAAAAGGGAAGCCATACTTGATCGTTATCGTTAAAGAACCCATTGTAATCTTCAATGACTGTACCTCCTGCATCTTTACTGATCCAATAAGTATCATTGCCCGAAGGTACATTTGCATTTTGATTTGAATAACCTCCATTGAGATAATTTGCTCCACCGATAGCATAGAGAATATCATTACCTGCTTCACCATAGAGGGTATTATTCCCCTGCTCTCCTCTCAGAATATCATTCCCCGAACCACCATAAAGAGTATCATTTCCATAACCACCTAAAAGGGAATCGTCTCCCTCTCCACCGTAAATTTTATCGTTTCCAAAACCACCGTTAATGGTGTCATTTCCTATCTCTCCATAAAGAGTATCATCACCACTACCACCGTTAATTATGTCATTACCAGCACCGCCATAGACAACGTCATTACCACTACCACCGTCTAGCAAATCCTGTTGAGAACTTCCATAAAGAGTATCGTTACCAGAACCACCGTATAGTCTGTTGCTTGGTTGTCCAGAAACGGTAACACCGCCTCCTGCTCTCAGAATATCATGGCCATCACCACCATAGAGGGTATCATTGCCGTTACCTCCATCTAACACATCATTCCCCGTGCCACCATAAAGGGTGTCATTACCATCACCACCATAGAGGGTATCATTCCCCGCTTCACCATAAAGCAAATCATTACCTGTACCACCATGGAGAGCGTCATGGCCATTACCGCCATAAAGGGTGTCATTTCCTGCGTCGCCATGGAGAGTATCATTGCCATTGTCGCCGAAAAGCCGATCATGCCCACCTCTACCGTACAACTGATCATCTCCGTCTCCCCCTCGTAGTGTATCGGCTAATGCTCCACCATTGATAACGTCATTACCAGTGCCACCATCGAAATAAATAGTTTTTTGTAAATTTTCTGCTACATTTAAAATATCATTACCATTGCCTCCATCCCCTCGAATTTGATTTACTCCACCGAAGTTCTGGGTATGACCAAATCCACTAACCTGCACATCGCCACTGATGGAAATTCCTTCGTTGATAATACCTGAAATATCAGAGGCTCGATTTCCTGCCGCCATACCTGTATGAAGTACCAAAACTCCGCCACTGACACTAGCTAAGTTAGGATTGTAAGGGGGACGATAGTTAGAAAAGGTGCGATCGTACAATGTGTAAGTAGCAAATTGCTGTTCCCATTTTTTCTTTAAGGGCCAGACTCCTATTTCTGCTCGTCCGTGAAGTCCTGCGGTAAGGGTAGTAGTAGTTTCAAAGGCATCAAAGAGACTGTTAAACTGTCCAAATTCATCGATTCTAACTTTGCCATCACCATCTGGATCAATTAAATTAAAGCCAAGAGTACCCTCTATATTGCCACCGATAAAAGCCTTAGCTACTGTAATATCTACTCCTCCTTCAATACGAAGTCTTCCCCTGATAATAGCTTCTGCAATATCTGCACCAGTACCATCTGCATTTTGACGAGTGCTTACATAAAAACCCTGAGCTAAATCAGAAGCATTATTACTGCTAAAATACCGACGTAGCCCACGAGTGTCATACCCTAATCCCAAATTAACGCCAATACCTAAATCAGCACCAATATTAACCCCCAAAGGACCTAATACCGAGATAAAATAATCATAGGAAAAATTAGCACCTAAATTAGTTTGAAAGGTTACTAGATTAAGATCTTGTCCTAGTAAAAAATTAAATGCTTGAGTCGGATTTTCTACTAGGGGAAATCCAAAGGCTGTATTAAGAAAGAAAGTGTTATTAGTACCAGATTGAGAAGCTAAATTACTGAAAAAGTTGCTGTTATTCAATGTTTGAACATTAGTTAAAGCACTTCCAAAGTTAGGATTATTAGGGTTAAAATTAGGGTTAACGGTAAACTTACCTAGATTAACAGTCGTTGTTCCACTACCGCCCAAATTGCTGAAAGCATCTAGGGTATTAAATATTTGGATCAGATTATTAACTTGTGGCCCATAGTTAGTACCATTTTGTATATCTGCCAGATAAATAAAATCGATAAAGTTGACCTTACCGTCTTTATTACCAATACCTTGATCTAACATACTAATAAACGGTCTTTCGCCAAAAATATTTAGATCTGATAATGGTTTTATGTCTTGAGATAAAGTATCAACTACAGGTCTAATGGGGTTAATTATGTTTTGTATGTATCGTGAATAACCACCTAAAAACGAGGCATTAAATTGCAAAGCAACATTATCAAAATTAGTGCTTAAGTTGCCATTGTTATAGTTTAATCCCAAATTAAAGGCAAAATCGGGGAGATCGATATTTACACCA
Source organism: Geminocystis sp. CENA526 (assembly GCF_050753365.1). Classification (NCBI taxonomy): domain Bacteria; kingdom Bacillati; phylum Cyanobacteriota; class Cyanophyceae; order Chroococcales; family Geminocystaceae; genus Geminocystis; species Geminocystis sp. CENA526. The sequence continues at coordinate 1,602 of NZ_JBLZFY010000126.1, read as the reverse complement.
GAAAATACATTAATTTCTGGTAGTACAATTCTACCATCCAAATTAATACCGCCGTTGAGCACAGGTTGATTAAAAGTGCTACCGTCCAAAGGAACGTTGAAATTGAAGTTAAGATTATTAGTCTGAGAGGAATTTTTAGTTAAATTTAGAGGTAAAAAACCTAAATTACCATTGACATTGAAAGTGCTAAGATTTAAGCCTAAACCGACATTAAGAGATCTTCCTGTGACGGATGGTGACGTTAACCCACTAGAATTAAGAGTAAAGCGGAAGGGGCTAGATTGAAGGGAGAGATTAGGGGTAATTGAACCAGTGGTGTTTAACTTCAAGGGGAGGTTATTTAAGCCTAAGTTTTCCGAAAAAGTTACACCAGAAATATTCTGACTTCTGTTTAAGTTTAAATCAAAGGCAACTTGACTAGAACTTAGGGTAACGTTAGAAATAGATAACCCTGTATTTGCTAATCGGTTGTTGATGGTAGTTTGAATGGTTGTGTTACTGGTAGTAGAAAGATTTGATATACCAGCTAATCCGTTACGGGCATTTTGAATCCAACTGGAAAAGTCGGCATTAGCCAAATTATTGCCGATGAGAGGTAAAGATACTTGATTGAGACGAGAAACAGAAGATTCAAGAAAATTGAGAAATCGATCTATACCAATTAATATCTGATCAATGTTTCCTCCTAAATAACCAACATTTTGTTCGATAATTACTTCATAACCGTCAATGGTAACGATCGCACTGTCATCTTCGATTCGTAAATCTTGCCATTCATCGGGAGTCAATTCTATGCCTTGTAAGAGGGCAGAAAATATCGCTCCTTCGTCTCCCTGAGTATCTTCAATATTAATTTGTGAATCGATCCAGTGTCCAATTTCTTCTAAAATTACTCCTGCGATTTGTTGGGTTGAGGCGTTGTTTAAGAATAAGTCAGATAAGTAGATAGTATTGGTAGAAATGGCAAAAGCACCGTTAGCATTACCAAGAGTACCACTGCTGAGGATTTCGATCGCAGGTAAGTTATTAAAACTTTGATTCCCAAAAGCGGAAAAAATAAAAGTAGCGAGGTTAGTATCGTAGTTATCCCCAAAGGCTAGAGATAAATATTCTTGGAGGCTTTCATTGAGGGCGGCATCAAGGAGAAAGTCTTGGGCGAGGGAGAGGGCTTGGGTATATTTGCTCATGGAGGCATAAATACGTTTGATAAAACATTTATACAAATTTAACATTTTTTCGATCGATGTGACTACTTTTTGGGGTAAAGGTCACGAAATTGTAACAATCGGATTGATCCCCCCTAACCCCTCTTGAAAAAAGGGGGGAACTAATAAGTTCGATCGATTGGGGATTGCTTCGTACCTCCCAATGACAGGATAGGGAAGTTCGATCGAGTTGGGGAGATTGCTTCGTGCCTCGCAATGACAGAGAGGGGGAGTTCGATCGATATGAGGAATTGTGGGGAGGGTTCGATCGGGACAAGATGAGATTAAAATTAAATATAATAAACAAAAGATAAGAGGATAAATTATGTTAAAAACTATTGAAGGAACTTATCATCAAGGAAAAATAACCTTAGAGAAAATACCTGAAAATATCCCT
>NZ_JBLZFY010000125.1:0-10500 GCF_050753365.1 Geminocystis sp. CENA526 | reverse complement strand
CAATTAGAGATGTTAAACAGTGAAAACTTCAGTCATCCTGTGCATTGGGCAGCTTTTATACCCTTGGGTGACTGGCGAAGCCTTGAGAAGTAATGAGTAATGAGTAATGAGTAATGAGTAATGAGTAAGAAGGGGGTTAATCAATAACTCACCGTGTAAGGAGGTTAATATTGTTAATTGTTAATTGTTAATTGTTAATTAACCGTGACATCCACAGCCATTATGGGCGCAACCAGTTGTACCTTCTTTGTGTCCATTTGCACAGGCATCTGAGCAGAAATACTGAGCATCTTTTTGTATCGCACTTGTTATGTCAACTATACATAGACAAGAAGGACAAGCACATTTCATTTGAGTAACAGTCGCAGTAGTCATATTTGACAATCTCCTTTTTAATCAATATCTGAACGATCGTTCAGCCTTTTCTTCATTATAGTTTAAAATCTGAATAACTGTTCATAAATTCATAAAAATTTAATAATTGAGGTTTGCTCAAAAAGTCAAAAAGCTATTAAAATACAGTTTATTTTTTTTATTTATGGTAAAAAATACTATAATTGGGGTAGAATAAAAATGATAACTTATTTGAAGGATAACTCTTAATGGTGTTTACTGCAACTATTGCCCCCAATCAAACCTCTTTAAACCATATTCCCGATGATTTATTTGGCTCGATCGAACAACTCAAAAAAGAGCTAAATGCAGTGATATTAGCCCATTATTACCAAGAAGGGGACATCCAAGACATAGCAGATTATATAGGAGACTCCCTCGGATTGTCTCAACAGGCAGCGACGACATCCGCCGATGTGATTTTATTTGCAGGGGTGCATTTCATGGCAGAAACCGCCAAAATCCTCAACCCTGATAAATTAGTCTTATTGCCCGATTTGGAAGCAGGATGCTCATTAGCTGATAGTTGCCCTCCTGATAAATTTGCCCAATTCAAAGCCCAATATCCAGAGCATATCGTCATTTCTTATATTAACTGTACCGCAGAAATAAAAGCCCTTAGTGATATTATCTGTACCAGTTCAAATGCTGTTAAAATTGTGCAACAAATTCCCGAAAATCAACCCATTATCTTCGCCCCCGACAAAAATTTAGGGCGTTATGTGATGGAACAGACAGGACGAGATATGGTATTGTGGGATGGTAGTTGTATAGTCCATGAGACTTTTTCTGAGAAAAAACTGATTCAGTTAAAAGTGCAACATCCCCAAGCAGAAATTTTGGCACACCCTGAATGTGAAACTCCCATTTTACGCCATGCAGACTATATTGGTTCAACCACGGCATTATTAAAATATGCCCTCAAAAGTGCTTCTAGGGAGTTTATTATTGCCACAGAACCGGGTATAATTCATCAGATGGAAAAAGACGCACCCCAGAAATTATTTATTCCTGCACCTCCAGAAAATAACTGTGCTTGTAACGAATGCCCTTATATGAGGTTAAATACCCTCGAAAAAGTCTATTTAGCTTTAAAAAATCGCACTCCAGAAATTATTATCCCCGAAGCCGTCAGAATCAAAGCCTTAAAACCCATTCAAAAAATGTTAGCAATGTCTTCCTAATAGGTTTTGCTCATAATTAGTTTTTATCTTGTAACAAATACTGACTGCTATATATTTTTTTTTGCTGGAGAAAACTTTATTAATGAGTTTGAGAAAATAGGAGTAATTTAAGAAAAAATTGCCATTTTCCTTGACTTTTTTCTTATTTTTGGTAATAATAGATAATATAAAGATCATAATGGAAATCTCGTTGTTTATACTTAAAATTGTCAATATTCCCATTATCTAAATTTTATCAAAAAAGTCAATAGTTGTCAAGGGAAAAGTCGAAAAAAAAGCGGTTATTTTGATAAGCAATAACAGGCAAAATGCCTGTTTCACGGAGATTGGAGTTTCGTAGGGTGGGCATTGCCCACCTCCTACATTTTTATCTGAGTTGTGCTGTACGAATGTTCAACTCTAGTTGTTGATTAGCTCTAACTACAGATAACCTCAAAGTTTGATTAAGTCCAGTACTTTCGACTAATCTTTGTAACTGATTAGCGTCTGTAACGGGTTGATTATTGGCTTTCACAATCACATCACCTCGTCGAAGTCCGCCTTCTTCTGCTGGAGTATTGGGTAAAACTCTCATCACTAAAACCCCTTCCACTTCAGGAATCATAAAGGCTGTATTGGGATCTCGATTATTCTCCCTTGCTAATTCAGGGGTTAATCTGACCATCTGAATACCGATATAAGGGTGAGGTACTTCTTTTCCTTGAGCTAAAATTGGTTGCAACTCTTTTGCCCTATTAATGGGGATAGCAAAACCAATGCCTGTTGCATCGGTACGAATCGCTGTATTGATACCAATTACATCCCCTCTGGCATTCAAGAGGGGTCCTCCTGAATTACCGGGGTTAATAGCCGCATCGGTTTGTAAAAAGTCGATTCTCTTATCTAAGATACCTACCTGAGAAGAAGGACGATTTAAAGTACTGATAATGCCTAATGTTACGGTATTGTCTAAACCGACAGGATTGCCTACGGCGATCGCCCAGTCTCCCACTTTCACAGAGGATGAGTCTCCAAGGGAAGCAAAGGGTAAATTTTGCCCTTGAGGATTGATTTTAACTACCGCTAAATCTGTAACTCGATCGGTTCCTCTGACTTGTCCTTCAAATTTACGTCCATCTTTGAGGGTAACGGTTACTTTATCTGCTCCACTCACTACATGAGCATTGGTTAAAATTATACCATCTCGATCGATAATAAAACCCGAACCCTGCCCTGCTACTCTTCTTTCTTGAGGCATACGGTTACGGAATTGATCCCCGAAAAATTGACGGAAAAAAGGATCATCAAAAATGGGATCGATCGATCGAGTCACAACCCTTTCCGTATCAATCCTGACTACAGATTTGCCCGTTTTGTCAATGGCTTTTGCGACAAAACTATCGGCGGTGACTGGTACATCTGCCTGAGCTAATACATCTGCATTCGCTTTTTGAGCTATAAGGGGTTGAACTCCACTAAAAACAATTATTACCCCTACCATAACGGCAAGAAGATGAGAAAAAAATTGACGAAGGGATTTATTCATATTCATAACCTTAAAAAGATGTAAAGATTTGATACTTTTCTTATCACCAGACGTAAAGAAATAAGATAATAGTTTCGCAGTTTATGATCATTTATTGTAAAGGATAAGTTTTTTTCCTTTTGGGGAGTTAACAGTAGTGTTTTCCCTATCTCGATCGAGATCATGACTTACAAGGAATTAACTTGTAGGTTGGGTTAGCGAAAGCGTAACCCAAAAAAACTTAGTTTATTGATACGTGATATTAGGGCAAATATTGCTTAAATTCAGCTCTATCATAAAATTGAGTCATTGATTATAAACAGCACCAGACTTAGCCATGATGAGGATAATTCGATCGTAGGGAGATTGCTTCGTAACCTCTCCATGACGTTTTTCGTGATCAATGAGTGAGTCTAGCAAAAATATATAGCTAATCTTGATATGATAGTTTTTGGCTTTGATGTCAAGATCAAATTAAGATCATAAATAAAAAAGTTAATCATAAAATATTGTTTGGGAGAAAAAAATGTTACTAGACGCTGTAACTAATGTAATTAAAAATTATGATGTCTCCGGTCGTTATTTAGATCGTAATGCCCTTGATTCTTTAAAATCTTATTATAAATCTGGTACAACTAGATTACAGGTTGCTTCCATGATTAACGCCAATTCACCTGAATTAGTTAAAAATGCAGGGCGCCAATTATTTGAAGAAGTACCCGAATTAATTCGTGCTGGTGGTAATGCTTATACCACTCGTCGTTATTCTGCTTGTTTAAGAGACATGGATTATTACCTTCGCTATGCTAGTTATGCTTTAGTAGCTGGAGACAATACCGTATTAGATGAAAGAGTTTTACAAGGTTTAAAAGAAACCTACAATTCTCTTGGTGTACCCGTAGCGCCCACCGTCAGAGGCATTCAAATCATGAAAGAAATGATCAAAGAAATGGCTTTACAGGCGGGAATGGAAAATCCTGATTTTGTGGATGCACCTTTCGATCATCTTACCAGAGAGTTAAGTGATATTTCCGTGTAAATAATTTATTGCGAGGCGGATTTTTGGTGTAAACCTTGTTACCTCGCAATGACAATTTTTTGCTTTAGTAAACTAGAACGCATTTAAAGTTTACTGATAAAATCATTAAGAGAAAATAAAATCTAGGATTATTTGGCAATTTTTATTATTTTCATTAACAGGAATAATGTTAATTATTTTGATAAATTCTCGTAAATAAAAACGACATTCAGAGGGAGATAAATCACTCCAAAATTGAGGATTAGATAAAGCTGTAGAAATTTTTGTTAAGTTATCTGGTGGTAATTGGGCTATTTTTTGCTTAATTTTACCTATTTCTATATGAATTTTATAATTTCTTATTTTACCTGTTTCTTCGTCTAAAATGTTATCTTTAATTAGTTGATTTATCTGTAATAAATTTTCTTCTTTTTCTAAAATTTGTCTTTCTAATTCTCTTTTAATTATTTGCAAATTTGGAGCTTGAAAATTTTGACTGAGTTGGGGTAATTGTTCACAAATTTTGTTAATGGTTTCTTGAAAAATTAGGTCATATTTAAGGGCTTTACAATTAATTTCTCTAGGGCATTGAGTGGGAATTAAGTATAAATATTTATCTTGATATTGTTTCTTATTAATATGGCTTATTCTAAAGGATGATGAGCATTGTTGACATTTGATTAATCCTGCGAGAGCATAATTTGCAGAAGCGCTACGGGGTTTAACTAAACGATGACTTTTTAAAATTCGATCGATCTGGGCGGATTCTTCTCTAGTTATAATAGCGGTATGGGTATCAGGAATAACTATATTATTTTTATAAGCTAAATCTCCTCGATAAATAGGATTTTTTAACCAATAACGAGCAGTAGATAAGGCAATTTTTTTATTAAATTTGTTTTCAATATATCTGACGGTATCCGCTAAAGAAGCGTATAATAAAAATCGATCGAAAAACTCTCGGATAATCGGCGCAGTCGATCGATTCACAATATAACTATCTTTGCCTCGAATATAACCAAAGGGAGCTTTCCCCGGAGGCGGTAAAACTTTTAAACGATTATTTCCGTGACCTTTTTCTAACTTTTTTTGGTGAATTTTTTGTCCTATTTCTTCCCAAATATTAATTAATAAATTACGATTTTTACTATCTTTTATTAGCTTAAATTTACTGGTATTATAATTTTCTTCGATCGAGATAATTTCTATCTGATAATTTTCAATTTTAGAAACTAAAGAGACAATTTCTGTGATGGTATCTCCTAACTCCGATAAACTACGAATCAATAAATAATTAGGAGAATTTTGTTGACAATCTTTAACTAATTTTTTTAACTCTTTTCTCTCCCCCATATCCTGATAAACTCGATCGACTTCACAACCCCAAAAAAATTGATCGGGGATAAAATCAATAACAGGATCAGTATAAGTATAGGCAATAATCAACGCTTAAGAATTAAGAATTAAGAATTAAGAATTAAGAATTAAAAACTATACACTATACACTATTCACTATACACTCCCTTTAATTGGAAGTCTGAGAAGCAAACATTTCTTTCAACTTGCTTAATTGACTAGCCCAACGAGGATCGGGTTGAATAGATTCAGTAACAGAAACAGGCTTGTCTCCTTTAGGTTTTCTATCCCCACTTTTACGAGTTTTTTTCGTACTAGCTTTTTTAGGTCCTTCACGGCGACTAGGTTTAACTGTGGGAGCTTCTGTAGGAGTAGCAACTTCGGCGGTAGCATTAGATTCCCCTTCAGTAGCTTCATTAGTAGCACCGTTTTCTTCTTTTTCCCCTTTGGTACGAGGTAAGGCTTTTTCAATCAAAAGGACAAAATCAGCACCATTTTCATCTTTAAAAGGTTCGCCATTATAGACAAAAACTTGCTTATTATATTTACTAATGAATAAATCTGCATCTTCATCGGTAGGTACAGTTACAAAACCAAAACCACGACACTCATTTTTTTTGCGCTCTTTGATTAATTTCGTTGTGAAAGAAGGCTCAAATTCACTGAACATTTTTTCAAAACCTTCTTTTTCCAATTCTGCTTTAGGTAACTTGACATAAAGACGTACAGACATTGAGTTTTCCTCCAAATTTTTTATATGTAATAAATTTTTCTAAGATTTATAAAGTTACCACAGATTAACTCTTGTATTCACAACAAATGAGCTAGTTAACTATTGCTAGTCGAACTAACTCTACATCGCTTATGATTTAATTTTGTCCCAGCATTCTCTGACGACTTAAATATCATTAACTGCTTTGCTATCAATTGGGTTGTAAAAAAATTATTTTAATTGAATTGAGAATAATCTGAAGTTTTTTTATATATAAGTTATCCTTAACCAATAGATTCTATCATAGCTGTATCTTTCTGTTAACCATTTTCCCTGTCAAAATCACTTTTTTTCAAGGTTTTATCATTTTGAAGATGATCTAGGTATTTATGCTTATTGTTCAGCATGAGCAGTTTAAGATAATGAGCTATGATAATCATTAAGGTAGTTATTTTTGCAAGGAAAGTTAGCGGCTTATCCCAGATACAAGAATAACAGGTTTTAGTTCTAAAGTAAAGGAGAATCTAAGATTATGTCTAATTCTATGGAATTGTCTCTCGAACAACAATTTAGTTTACGTTCTTTTCAAACTCAAGTGGATAAAATGAGTAGGGAACAAGCAAAGGAATTTTTGCTTAAATTATATGAGGAGATGTTAGTGAGGGAAAACGTCTATAAAGATGTCCTTAAACATCAATGGGGATTGTAGGAATTTAAGAATTAGGAATTAAGAATTAAAAATAAGAAATAAGAATTAGTAGTTAATTCTACCTGTTCACTTGTCCTCTTGTCCAAAATCAATCAATTTTGATTCTGACTTTGAAAATGTCCTGCTCGATTAGTACATATTGAGTTTTGTTACAAATGTTGCAATTTTAATCTACACATTAAATAGACATCTTCAAAAATACAGGCAAGATGCCTGTTCTACGGTAATAAAATCATAATTTCTGGAGAAGTCTAATAGTTAGATCATTTCTGTTAGAATTTGTTTAATATGTAGACAGGCTTTGATACAATTGAAAAAGTGTGTGAGAGTTTGTTACTTCACTCGGTAGGTTATTTTAAGTTACCACAAATGAAATCCAATTTTCTTGATTGTTCTTTGGGCAAAAAATCCCTTCTTTCCCTGATTACATTGGGTTTTTGTCTAACCAGTGTATATCCTAGTGTTGCATCTGAATCGATCGTAGCATTAAAAAATGAATTATTAAAGATAGATTTACCTTCCCTACCTCCCTTAAAGGAGTCCAATGCCTATCTTTATTTCCCTGATGAGGTGGCAACGGTTAAACTTGTGTTAAGGTTGGGAGCGAAAAAAGTCGAAGTGTATGACGCAGATCAACTGATTGCTAGTTATCCTGTCGCCGTTGGTAAAAAAGGTTGGGAAACTCCTAAAGGAGAATTTGAAATTATCCAGATGATCGAAAATCCTTCTTGGGAAAATCCATGGACGGGTAAAATATCTCCCCCAGGTCCGAATAACCCTTTAGGGGAAAGGTGGATAGGATTTTGGACTGATGGTAAAGATTTTATCGGTTTCCATGGTACACCCGGAGAACATTTGATCGGTCAAGCCGTGTCTCATGGTTGCGTCAGAATGAAAAATAGTGATATTAAAGAACTGTTTAAATTTGTTTCTTTAGGTGTTCCTGTCACTGTTGTTCAATAATGAGTAATGAGTAATGAGTAATGAGTAATGAGTAAGAAAGGCAAAAGGCAAGTAAAAAAGAATGTAGGGGTTTAATATATTAAACCCAACCCCATCAAAAAATATCATTATTTTATCTTCTTCCTGTTCACCTGTCTCTTACTTTCATTCTCTTTGTCATTGCGAGGAGCGAAGCAATCTCGAAATATAATGATTTTATGACCAATCAAGAAATAACAATACAAGATTTTTTAGAACAGGAAAAATATCAAAGTGTCATAGAATTTGTTGAAAATATTTTAATCAGTGAAGAAGATAATAATAGTTTAAAAATTTATTTAGCTATTGCTTATTTATGTTTAGAAGAAATCGAAACTTATCGCAGTATTTTACTAAATTTAGTCTTAAATAGTTCAGAAGAAGAATTAATAATCATTGCTGAAAATATCTTTAATATGGCTGATGTTCAAGTTAAGCAAGAGAATTTTGATTTAGCTATTATCTTATATCAAGAAGGTTTAGAAATTAATCCTCAGTGTAATTCTGCTTATATCAATTTAGCTCAATTATTCACTCAGCAAGGAGATTTTGATTCGGCTATTTGTTTATGGCAGGAATTGATTTTACAACAACCTAACTTAATTATTTCCTATGAAGAATTAGGATTATTATGGCAAAATATTCATGAATATAACCGTTCGATCGAAATTTATCAACAAGGTTTAAATATAGAAGCAAATAACCTTAAAATATTAACAAATTTAGCTTATAGTTGTCTTAAGAATAATCAAACAGATTTAGCTCAAATTTATTTAGAAAAAATCATTATAAATGATCCTAATAATCAAGAAGCATTAGGAGAATTAGGTTATATTTATATTCTCGAAAATAAGTTAGATTTAGGGATAACATTATGGCAAAAAATTCTTAATGATGATTTTTGTGAGCAATATATTTCTTGGTATAATAACCTTGAGAATAAATCAGAAAATTTAACTATAAATATTAACCTTATTAAAGCCTTAAAAAATAAGCTCGATCGAGGAGAAATTGCTTTATATCTTGGTCATTTATTCTTTGAGCAAAAACAATATTTTTTAAGCATTAATTACTATCAAATTGCCTTGGAAAATAACGTTAAGGATGACTCTCTTTATTATCATTTAATTCTGAGTTTATGTTACACTCAACAATCTTCAAATTGTCATGAATTAATCTCTAATTATCTCAATATTCTTGATAGCATAAATCCAGAAAAAAGTCAAGCAATAATTAACATTTTTAACAAAAATTCATCTTTAAAACTCATAGAAAATTCTACAAATATACCTAAAAATTATTATATAAAAACTGCCGATTGGGTAAGAGAAACATCAAATATTAATACTAATTACCGTGAGTTTGATTTAGATAATATTTTGCGTTTAAAACCGCCTCAAAATAATAGAAATAATCTCCATCCTAGCTTTTATTTTCCTAGCTCGATCGAACTGTCAAAACCGTTTATTGTGAATATTGAAAATGGACGTTTTTATCTGCGAGAAGATGAAGGAAGTAGTGCGGTAATAACTCCAGAAAACTGGTTAATAGGGGATATTTCTCCCGAATCTCCTGCCTTAAGTCCAAATCACCCTGATAGTCACCCTAGCAAAAACTCGATTTTTCAAACAAAATTTTTACCACCTATTCAACAAATAAAAGGTAATGTTATGGTGTTAGCAGGATTGTTAAATAATATCTATTTTCATTGGTTATTTGATATTTTACCTCGTTTTAAGTTACTAGAATTAGCTAATATTAATGTTGCCGATATAGACTATTTTTTAATCGATAATCGCACTAATTTTCAAAGGGAAACTTTAACAATTTTTGGCATTCCTCCTGAAAAAATTTTACCCTTATCTTTTCCTTTACATATACAAGCTACTAATTTAATTGTGCCTTCTTTCCCCGGTTCGATCGCATGGATGCCGTCTTGGAGTTGTGAATATTTGCGAGAAAAAATTTTAGGGAATCAAACTATTGTTAATAATCCCCATAAAAAAATTTATATTAGTCGAGATCGATCGAGCAATCGCCGTTTAATCAATGAAAAAGAAGTGATAAATTTACTTTTAAAATATGAGTTTGAAATTGTCAACTTAGAATTATTAACAGTACGGCAACAAGCTGAATTATTATCTCAAGCAAAAATAGTAATTTCTCCCCATGGTAGCGGTTTAAGTAACCTTGTTTTTTGTCCACCAAAGACAAAAGTTATCGAAATTTTTGCACCTAATTATGTTTATCCCTGTTATTGGTTAGTGAGTAATTTAGTTGATTTAGACTACTATTATTTAACAGGAGAAATTATTGGTAGTAAACATTTTCATCAACTGCTTTATCCTGACTCCCGATTTGAAGATATTTATTTAAACTGCGATGATTTAAAACAACTTCTAACGATTCTTTGCAATTAGTTGCTTCGCAATAAATGATCCTGTTGGCGAAATAAATCTTAATATAAAACTTGACAAAAAGTCGGTCTTATGCAATCACTCGCTTCGCAATAAATGATCCTGTTGGCGAAACATTTTGTTACAGGGCAAACGCATACTAAAAATTTGTGAGATACTGAAAAAGTTAAGTTAGTTTTCGTGTTTGACTAAAAACCCTGATGAGTACTGTCGTAAATTCATTATC
>NZ_JBLZFY010000124.1:0-10567 GCF_050753365.1 Geminocystis sp. CENA526 | reverse complement strand
AGTCTGATCCTGATGATACCCCAGTAGAAGAAATTAAAGCTAGTTTAAGACGGGCTTTGCAAGAAAGAAAAGAAGGAAAAACTATACCAATTTCTGAACTATGGGAAGGAATTGATGACTAAATAATAAAATCATTTAAGGTTGCTATAATAATTTTTAATCGTTTTATAGAGAATAATTATGACAAAACTTTCGATCGATATACCTATTCAAAATATAGCGGAATTAATAACCTCTATGAACAAACAGGAAATTGAAACCCTATATCTTCTTTTAACAGAAGAAGGGACAGAACTTTTAGAGAGGAAAAATGACGTTTTACTCAAGAGATTAAAATTTTTAAATAGAGAAGAAGCCTTCGATGTATAAAGAATTAAATAATTTTAGGGACACTTAATAAAAAACACGATCGAATCCTCCCCAAAAAGTTCGATCGAACCAAATCAATAATCGAACCTGATAAATTAGTAATCAATATTCTAATAATAACTCCGCATCTCTATCTTAATTTTTTGCAAACTTTTGTTCATATTTTTTAAACGCTTTTTATCTGATAAAAATAAGATTTATGAGAAAAGAATACGGAAAAAACTAAAATAAACAATAAATCCTATAATTCCCCAACCTATACCATAAAACCATGTAATAACTATTGTGAAATATACAAGTAAAACTAAAAAAAGACTTCTTTTAAAACCATCTAAATCTCTATTTAGGTAACTGAAAATAGATATACACACAAAAGAAGTAATTAAAAAAGTCATAATTACCCAACCTAGATTACCCCATTCAATAATAATAAATAATGTCAAAATTGTTGGAATTAAAATTATAAAAAAAGCTAAAGATTCCAATAAATCATTGCTATTTGATGTAGAATTTCGTTGACTATTTTGAAAATTTTTATTTTGTGTTGGAGATGATTGTTTTGTTATAGTTATACGAGTTTTTTTCGGTGCAGGTTGTGCTTGAAATGGCGCCAGATTTGGTTTGACATAAGTATAACTATGGGTAGTTTGTGCTGGAGAGGATTTTTGTTTTGGTTTAGATACTTTAACAGAACTAAGGGGAGGATTTGATGATTTTTGTTGTGATTGAGAATTTACATTAGCATTATTATTTATATCAGAAAAAGATAATAAAGATTTAACTTCAGACTCACTAAGAACTGTTATTTGATTGGGATTTTCTAAACATATTTCTGGTGTATTAATTCCTTTATTTATTTGTATATTTCCATAAATTTTAAGATATAGATTAATCGATAGTTCATTAATAGTATCTAGGAATAAAGGAAATTTTTTAAAATTTACTATAATATAAAATGGATGATCTTCTTGAAGATTATATGATTGATATTCTTGGTTGTTATCAAAAAACTCTAGTTTCTTTATTTCAAGAATCAGATACCGTGAAATTTGATTGTTTAATAAATCTCCATTTGTAAAATTAATCACTTGACCAATAATCGTTATTTCTTTTCCATTTTGTTTTAATATTTCTTCCCTCTTAGTAGCATCAAATATTTGAGTAGATTTGTTTTTATTTTGAGGCAATAAATTAGTTTGATAATTCTTAGAATTTGTTGAGGATGAAGATTTTACTCTTGTTTTAGATGTTGATTTAATGCCCGTTGGTAGTTCAAATATATCTGTATCTAGTTTACTTTTTCTGGCACACCAATAGCAGTTATTTTCTAAACTAGAATAAACATGACTATCAATTTGATCACAAACTTGTAAATTATTTACTCCTTGCCTTAAAGCATAAAACCAATCTTCAGCAGAAGGGCGTAAATGAGGTTGAGAATGACCATCATTAAAACATTTTTTAAATAATTTTTGTAGAGCAGGATGAACAATATTTAAGGGAATAGTATTGTGATTATGGATTAAAAGATTATGATCACTTTCTATCCAAATACCTTGTTTTATTAAGTCATTTTGTTCGGGTTTATCTCCTGCACCTTGCCAATTACCTAAGCTAAAAGGATGATAACTAAATAATAATTGATAAATTAAAACTCCTAAACGAAAATTATCATGATAAATATATTGTTCAATATTATGAAAATCTTTACCAATTAACTCAGGTGGAGTATAACCTTCTGTACCCACTAAACAATGATATATTTGATCTCGATAAGGATGTCTTACTTGAAAAGAATCCGTATCAATAAAAGATGGTAAAGCCTGACTATTTACTAAAATATTTTGTGGTTTAATATCTCCAATTATATAGCCTTCTCGATGAATTGCCGCCATAATAGAAGCGATATTGAAAGCCACACTATGCAAAAAATGCCAGTCAACTTCTAACTTTTTGGATTTTCTTATTCTAGGGCTATAAAGATTAATTAATTCGATACCTCCAATTATTTGAGGCATCAAAAAACCGATTAAATTACCCTTATTATCTTTGATTAAAGACTGAGGAAAAGCAAAAGAATTATGCTTTAATTGTTTATTAGGATCATCAGGCTGATGGCTGATCATTACTTCTAGTTTAGCGAATCGATCGGACGTAGGATGATGATAAATTTTTGCTAACATCCTACTCCAATTAGTTGTCCAAACTTCCCCCTCACCACTATTAGCAATTTGATCAAGTAAGATAATATCTTGATTCGTTTTGGCACAAACTACAGTATTCATAGACTAATTTTATTCGGTGAGTAGGGCTAAAAGTAAGGTTTTATCGTCATTGGTTCGAGCATTTAATCTTTCCGAGTTGAGAAAATCAATGATATACTGCTTATCTTCTTCGGTTTCGGCGGTTTCCTTCATGTATTCCTCTAACGGATTAAAGAAAGGAGGAAAGGGTTGCCAATTCTTAAAATTAATCGCCACTTTCTCTAAACCATCGGTAGAAGCACAAATAAAACTGCATGGCTTATCTAATACTTTAATCTGCATTTCCTCAAAGGCATTACTAGAAGTAACAAAAGTTGTTTCGTTAATATATTCTCCTTTATCGGGAGTGAACAACAGTTGTAAATCTTCATCCACAGGACGCACCGCAATAAAACCATCGCCAATTTGCATAGCACAGATGTACTTATCACTAGCAAAAAAGATGATCAAAGTACAAGCTAAATCTTGATATTGATAATTAGACTTTTGTGCTTCATCATTAATCGCTTTTAATACTTCTTTCAGTAAATCATTATAAACATCTTGAGCTTGATTAATACTAGGAGTATTTCGGCGAGGCTTGTCAGGATTTAGTTTAATATTTTCAAGAAGTCGATCGAAATAACCTTCTAAAAAGCTAATAGCCGTATTTACAGCAATTTTTGAACCAATATCCGAATATTTAGCACTTCCTGCACCATCTGCCACTGCTCCAATAACAATTTTGTTACCAAATAAAAGATAATCTCCGTAGTCTTGACAGGGCAAATTTTGTTGTTGATGACTAACCCCTATGGCACATTGAACAACAGTTTTCCATTTTTTCATAGTTAATCCTTAAATAGAAATTTGTCCCCAACCAACGGGCGGTAATGCAACGGCTTCGCCAATTTTACCTCCAGAAACTCTTTTCATGGAAGTGCTTAACCACTGGAATAAACCTCGAAAATCTAAACCATTTAATACTACAGGAGGACGATCGATCGGTGCTATTTGTTTAAGTTTGTTCATATCTGCTCCTTCCACTGCTACAGTGAAGAAAAGACAACGTTTTTGAGCATCCGCTTCTCTTACCATTTCCGCAGAAGTTTGCCAATTATCCGTAGGCGCACCATCGGTAATTAAGAATATCCAAGGGCGATAGTAACCAATACCATTCTCTTTATACTCTCTCTTGCGACTTTCTAATAATATTAGGGCTTTTTCCATAGCTTCTCCCATAGGAGTTACGCCACTCGCTTCTAATTTTGGCGGATTAAATTCATCGATCGTGATAAAATCTTGAGCTAATTTAACGGTATCACCAAAGGTAATGATGGCTAATTCTACGCTTAAACTTGCCTGAGTGTCTTTAATAACATCTTCTTTAAAGGTAGTAATGCCTTTATTTAAGGCGTTAATGGGTTCACCATACATTGATCCTGAAGTATCTAACAATAGAATAACAGGACAACGATTTTCGGGATTATCGGCAAACTCTGGTAATCCTACGGGCATAATTCTCTCTCCAATAGCAACTGATGATCTTATATTAATTCATTTTAGATTATTGAACATAATTTTAATCGATCGATCTACAATGTCTATAAATTTTATTTATAACAGACGTAGAACAGGCATCTTGCCTGTTTTTCTCTCAGATGTTTATTTATTCAGAGAAAAAGGAATTGTAAGTATAAATTTTGTGCCTTCATTTTCTTTGCTTTTAACTTCTATTTTTCCACCGTGTAAATCAATAGCTTTTTTAACGATCGAAAGCCCTAAGCCATTACCTTTAATACTGCCGACATTACTAGCTCTCTCAAATAAAGTAAATAATTTTGCTTGATAATCTTCAGGCATTCCTATACCTTTGTCTTCTATTTCTAAGATAAATTCTTCAGAATTACAACATAAATTTAAGATAATTATTCCCCCTTCAGGAGAATATTTAATAGCATTAGAAATTAAATTATTTAAAATGTGATTCAGAATTTTTTGATCTAAATAAACTTGATAATTTTCTTGATTACTATATAATTTTATCTCATGTTCACTGGTTAAATTATTGTACTCGTCCACCATAATACTGAGATATTCGACAAGGTTAAAATTTTGGGGATAAAGGGTTATTTTTCCTTCCTCAGCTTTACTGATTAACAACAAATCTTCCAGAGAATCTGTCATTTTTACTACCGCAGATTTAATGAAATTAAAGTATCTTTCCTTTTTATCAGGAGAAATTCGATCGCCATAATCTCGAATCAATTCAGTATAACCGAGAATATTCGTTAAAGGAGTGCGCAAATCATGGGAAGCAGTGGCTAAGGCTTGGGTTTTTATCTGGTTAAGTTTTTTTTCAGCACACAAATCCGCCTCCCGTTGCAAATCTTCCTCATACTTTGCCCATGCCATCGCTATAGTAGTACTAATATCCGCTATTTTATAAGGTTTGACCAAATAACCATAAACAGGGATAGATTTTGCCCTCGCCAGAGTTTGACTGTCTCCATAAGCACTAAGATAAATAATCGGAATCTTATGTTGACTATAAATAACTTGCGCCGCCTCAATACCATCCATTTTTCCTTTTAACATAATATCCATTAAAATTAAATCAGGTTTTATGGTATTTGCCTTTTCAATGGCTTTTTCACCTGAGTTAACAATGCCACAAACTTGATAGCCTATTTTTTTCAAGTCAAAGGAAAGACTTTCGGCGGCGATTAACTCGTCTTCCACTATCAATACCTGTATTTGTTTTATGGTCATAATAAATACTAAGAATGAGGAATATTTTAATCTGCTACTCTATCAATTATTACAGAAAAATCAATAGATCATAAATTAGGACGCATCTAAGTTGTCTAATGGGGAATGGGGAATGGGGAATGGGAAAAGGGAAAAGGGAAAAGGGAAAAGTTATTTTCAAAAATTAATCAAAAATGCAAGTTAAATGCGCTTTAGCTGAACAAATATTTATGATTTTCTGATCATAAGTACTCATGCAAAATAGATTGTGAATTTTAAAATTAATTAAAATAACCTACATCTTTGTTGCCTATGCCCCGATGCCTTTTGCCTTTCATAAAGTAAATATACAATTAATTTTGCCTACTCACTTAAGAGATTGCTTCAGGTTGCTTCGTTGCCTCGCAACGCTACGCGCCTCACCGCAATGACAATCAAAGTTAACTAAATTATTTAATTTCCATTCCTTAATTCTTAACTCTTAATTCTTAACTCTTAATTCTTAATTCTTAATTCTTAATTCTTAATTCTTAATTCTTAATTCTTAATTCTTCTATTCTTTGGTTTCGGGGACTAATTCACTGTTAAACTGGTTAAAGGTTTTACGTTTTAATTCGACAGACTCCGATCGAGGTACTAAGTCAAAAACTTTGCGTAACACATCGTCCACATCTTCAAAGCGAGATTGCCCCACTTCATCAAAAACTACTTTACCTTTTTGATCTAAAACCACAGTTTGAGGAATGCCCTGTTTATAATAATAACCCACCTCATCGGGTTGAAAACTATCTTTTTGAGGAATAGTATCAATATTAATGGGAATAATACTTGCCGCCCTTCCATAAAATTCCTGATAACGAGAAACAATAAAAGCATATTGCTTAGAATCACTATTGTCATCTAAATAATAAACCAATACTACTGGCAATTTCCTCTCTAACGATTGTTTTAAGGTTAATTTAGATGGTACTAATGAACCATTACCTGCATAAACAACGAAAATATTACCGTCATATCGATCGTTATTAATATCGGCTTGAGAAACACCGCTATAACTAAACCAAACAGTCAAAGTACATACAGCAATAATGAAAATACGTCTAAAAGTAGAATAAAGTCCAGTTGTTAACATAAATTAAAATTCGATAAATGATCACGGCACAAAATATAAAATCATGTACTAAAATATTGAAACAGATATTGATGTCAAAAAAACGGTGAATAGCACTAATTTTTCTCCTTCTTCTCCAAAATATTTTGCTGATACCCACTATGGTTTATTTAATTTACATCCTAGCTGTTCAGTCATTGAGATTAGAAGAGCTTATCGGGAGTTAAGTAAACTATATCACCCTGACACCACTAATTTACCCTTAGAGGAAGCAAAACAAAAATTTCATCAACTAAATGAGGCTTATGGTGTCTTAGCCAATCCTGAATCTCGATCGATCTATGATTTACAAATCGGTTACTCTCGTTGGAATGTCATTCAAACTCCCTATGATTTTTCTGTGTTAGAAGATGAAAAAGATGGAATGAGATCAGCTTACTTGGATGCTACCGATCGACCTTTATCCAGTGGAGAACTATTTGCACTATTATTAATGTTCGGTACGATCGTCGGTTGTATGTTATTAGCGATAACTATTGCGTGGTTGAGAACTTCTGCTATATAGTTATAATTGTTAATCTTAAATCCGATGTTGTGATTTTTTCTTCGTCTCGAAAATAATGCAGAAATTAACCGCCAAAAGTCCTTTATATAATTTTCCCTTACCAGAAATTGAACGATGGTTAAAAAATATGGGGTGTGAACAAAATCCTAAACTACTCAATTGTTGGTATGTCAAAAAAAGAGGATGGGAAGCACAAATTACCCTAGAGATAGAAGATTTAATCGTTAACTACCTTAATGCAGGTGCAGATGGTAGCGACATCAAAAGAGCATTCCGTTATTCTCTCTCTCGTCAAGACATTGAAGACGCTGTTTTTTCTGGTCCTTAATTCTTATTAAGGAATGGAAATTAAATAATTTAGTTAAGTTGGATTGTCATTGCGAGGCACGAAGCAATCTCTTAAAATAAACTTTTATATTTTATTAAATCCTCATTCTTAATTCTTAATTCTTAATTCTCCCATGAGTTCACCAAAAGAAAAAGTTGAGTCGATGTTGCGAAAATTACCAGATGATTGCACCATTGAAGATATACAATATCATTTATACGTTTTAGGAAAAGTTCGTCAAAGTTTACAAGTGGCTGATAGAGAAGGCGTTTTACCACAAGCACAAGTAGAAGGATTATTAAGTAAATGGCTTATCGAGTAGTTTGGTCTCCTAAAGCAGTGGAAGATGTAGAAGCCATTGCGGGTTATATTGCCAGAGATTCACCGTCTTATGCGGCGGCGGTTGTTTGTAGAGTTATCGAGATTACTAATAATTTACAGCACGATGCGAAACAGGGAAGGTTAATCCCTGAAATCGAAGAATCGACTATTATTGAGCAATTTGCCTATAGTTATCGTCTCATTTATCGTGTCCAAGAAGACACTGTTACCGTCATTGCTCTTATTCACGGCAAAAGGTTATTATATTTAACTGAGTAACAAGATCAAAAGTTGTTTTATTAACGATAATTTTCTTGGGGATCATCCAAAAACTGATTTCAATTCGGAAATTATTAACAACTATTGATTATATTTTTATTTTCAATCAGAGTAAAAAATATTATTTTGACGGGCTAAAACTATAGTTTTGTCAAAATAATACTCTGTTTTTATGCAAAATTTCGTTCGAGTGTCAAGCATAATAAGTGACACCACGATAAGTGATTGGTTTTCCTTTCGGTTTCACAGCAGAAGTGTCAGCAGATGGAGATTTGGGAGAATCTTGAATCACCACACCTCGATAAGTTTTAACATCCTCGCCCACGGCAGAAACGGGTTTATTTTCCCTATTTTGTCTGACATTTTTCTGTAAACTATTAGAAGAAGCAATATCAAAAAGATTGTAGGAACTAGGTACAAATGTTTGTTTGCTATCAATCTCTGTTTTCTCCATAGAAGATACAGAAACCTCTAATTCTTCTTCATTGATTACAGGTAAAGATGCTGATAAATTTTGATTTTGGTCAACATTATTTGTGTTTAATTGATTGTTAATAGATGCAGAATTAACTTTGTTTGTTTGTTCCTTAATTTTTGGTTCTTCTACCCAAACAGTATAAGAAAAATTTGTCTCAACTATAAATGTTTCTTGTCCTAACTGAGTCATTTCTTCACATAAGTTTAAGGCTTTATCTTTAAACTTTTTAGGAAGTACAGATTGACGACGAAAGGTTTTAGCGAAACAATTTAGAGTCATCGACTGTTGAACTTCTGTAGCAGAAATTCCTTGCTCGACTAAATCATCTAAAAGAAGTAGTTTCATGGCTAATTATATAAAAGTTTAGCTTGTTTTTTGTTAAAGTGACGATCTTACTTAATCACTTAAATCATATCAAGATTTTAAGATAAAAATTGTAAAGTACAATACAAATCAGTAAATTAAATAACTAGAATATTTTACAGAGTTTTTTTCTTTAGACTGTAATAATATTCTCCATGTTTTTCCTGTGGATTGTCTTTGTAAATCAAGATTAAATGTATTCGTTACCGAGGTATTTTGACGGGTATTTTTACTTAATTTAATTTTGTAGTTTCCTTCTAAATGATACGTTGGCAAATTAAAAAGAATAATCGGTTCAATTTTTGTAATATTAATTTCAGTTATAGTAAAGTTAAGTTTTTTTTGGGTTAATTGCCTACTCAAAGATTCCTGTTCATATTCCAGTTTAAATGTCAGAGCTTTTTCAATTATACTAGGACTTGGTGCAAATTCTAACGGGGGTTTTTCTACACTACAACTTACACAAAGTATAACGATCAATATATAAATAGTCCATTTTATTTGTTTGCCCAACATTTTATCAAAAAACGATCACAATTTAGGACATAATATTGAATTAATGATTAATTGTCAATTCTACATTCTAAGTTGTAAATTTTACATTTTTTACCTTTCAGTTTATGGATAATACCCCAGAAAATATTAACCCCAATGGTTCGATCGAAATCAAAAAATCCTTAAAAAGAACAATTCTTCAACTACAAAAATCCATTGACATTATCAATGACAAGAAAATTAAAGATTTACCTAATTTAACCATAGTTGATGATTTAGTACAATCCAGTAACGCCTTAGTTGACTATTTAAGATTAAAAAATCTAAATAATCCCGATGATAGTAATAATGAAGAAATTGATAATTTAGAAGATAATAATACCATATCCCTTGACAATACCGAATTAAATAATCCACCCCTGCAAAAAAAGATCAAAAAATCGAAAAATAATCTTAATTTATTGTTAGTAATAGTTTTATTAGTAAGCATTTTTTTCAATATATTTTTAGGTTTTATTAATCCAAAAAATGCCGTCAAAACTTTAGCAGAAAATAAAGATAATCTAGTAGAAGAAATTAAAAATATAGAAGATATTAAAAATAATGATAGTATCAATACAGAAAATCAAACTATCAATAATGAAATAGAAAATATTAGAATTATAGAAAATGAAGAAAATCTTGAGCAAAATAATGAATCAAAAAGTTTAGAAAATGAAGAAAATATAGAAAATAATCAAGTTATAGAAGATAATAATATTAACACCTTAGACAATGAAAATATTGAGATAGATAATAAAGATAATACAGTTAGTGAATCAGACAAAGAATTGGAATTAATTTTCACTCCCGAAGATTATTTACTAAAAAATATTAAAGAACAAATAGATCAAATTACCACAAAATACGGTAAAAAATTGATCATCAAAATTCAAGCTAACTTGAACTTAAATAGTTTAATAATTTATATTAGTGATGATTGGTATAAATTAGGTGATACTCAACAAAATAACTTAGTCAATGACATCCTTGAAAAAGTGAAAAGTTTAGATTTTTATAAATTGAATTTATTAGATATTAATGGGAATTTATTAGCTAGAAATGCAGTGGTAGGGAATGATTTTATTATCACGAAAAGAAGTCTTTAACCGAAAACGTAAGCTAGACGCATCCAAGTTTTCAGGAGCGATTAATCAATAAGTTTATGGCTCTTCTACTTTGAGTATGATAAATTATGTCTAAAAAAAGGTGTCAGGTATCAGGT
>NZ_JBLZFY010000123.1:0-10631 GCF_050753365.1 Geminocystis sp. CENA526 | reverse complement strand
AGAGTGGCAAAAGTTTTACAACCTAAGTCAATACCTATTGGCTCAATTACTTCATGGATTCTGGGCGGTAATCTATCCGCTCTTGCCTTTTCCCTATCTTTATCAAAATACGATGAGGCAATCGTTATTTGTGATTTTTTGATGGGGTTGGGTTTAATATATTAAATCCCTACATTCTCCATTCTTAATTTTTAATTCTTAATTCTCATTCCTTAGTCACAAAAATTCTGGTAAACTAGATATGAATTAGCAGATAAAAATAAAGATATAGTTATTATGGAAGGCTTTTGGGAAAATGTGTTACGTTATCCTCGCTATATGGTGAGTTTAGTATTAGGAATATTCTTTTTCTTATGGGAACAAATTAAACCTTTATTCAAAAATCCTATCACAGCTACAGCTATCTTCGGGTTATTAATAGGTAGTTTTTCTTTTCTCTATTTTACCCTGAAAGCGATGCTAGGTCTTGATCCAGTCTAATCAATTTTTATCGCAACGAATAATCAAAACTTGGTTTTATTTAGAAATAATGGCAAATAGTCGTAGAGTCGAAAAAGTCTCATCTTTAATCAAAAAAGAAATCAGTCAAATGCTTATTTATGGCATTAAAGACGATCGAATTGGTTCTGGAATGGTTAGCATTACAGAAGTGGAAATATCAGGAGATTTACAACACGCTAAAGTATTCGTAAGTATTTACGGTACTCCTGAAGCGAAAAAAGAAACGATGGAAGGCTTAAAAGCCTGTACTCCTTTTGTGAGAAAGTCTTTGGGGCAAAGAATCCGTTTAAGGCACACCCCAGAAATCAGATTTATTGAGGATTCATCCTTAGAAAAAGGGGATAACTTGATTAATTTAATTAATAGTATCACCCCCCATGAAAATTCTTTTTCCGAAGAAGAATAAGTAAAATAAATGATTACACAAACCTGAAAAGCAAGGCATTAAGTACTCAGATTATACCTTTGTTCAGTAAAACTACAAAAAAAATATATATAATGTAGAGGATAATCAGGAAACACATATTTGGAGGAAGAAATGACTGTTATCTTTCTAGGCGATAGCTTATTAGATATAGGAAATTTGAGTACTACAGTAGCACCATTAGGCATAGTGCCTTTCCCAACTCCACCTTATAGTGAAGGCAAAGCATCCAATGGGCAAGTTTTAGGAGAAGCCATTGCCGATAGACTCGGTATCGGGGCAGATTCTTTAGTCGGTAACGCCATGGTTGCCTCTCCTCCCAATCCATCTGAAGAAAATGTGGTGTATGCTTTTGCAGGTGCAACGACAGGAGTATTTGGCTCAAAAGGAAATAATTTAGATGAGCAACCTATTGGTTTACTTTCTCAAGTACAATTATTTCAACAGAATTTTAATGGTAATAATCCCGTAGAAGTTATTATCAGCGCAGGAAGTAATGATGTTTTACAAATTCTCGCTGATCCGAATTTTGCTAATATTTTTTTAACTCCAGAAAATGACGATAATGAATTATTAATCAATCAAACTGTTGATGAAATTGTCAACAATATTAGTCAAAGTGTTATTGCAATCGAAAATCAAACAGAAAATATTACTATTATCGGCTTATCTCCCCTTGGAAATACCCCTTTTGTCATCAAAACCGATGAGCAAATAAATAACAATATTCCCCTTGATATTGGTGGAGAAACTCGAATATTATTAAATGAGATTTCTTTTCAAGTTAACCAAGAATTGATCAATATTTTTGACAATGAAAATAATGATGTCCCAAATGTAAAAGTAAACGATGGTTTTCAGGTTTTTAATAATGGTTTAACAGCATGGGAAAATCAGTTAAATAATGAGGCAATTATCGATATATCCTATGTAGATTATATTTCTGGAGAAACAAATTTACCACCCAATCTTACCATTGAACAATTTGCCTTTATTGATGGTGTACATCCCACATCTGCATTCAATCAGTATTTAGCAGATGAAATAGTATCCTCCTCTTGGTTAAATACTCCGATGTACAAGTTTGAAAATACCGATATACCCAATACTTATCTATATGTGGGAGAAGAAGAAAGAAAAAGTGTAATTGAAAATTATCCTATTTTTGCTGAAAAAGATATTGATTTTTATGTGGGAATTGAACCAGATGACGATTTAATTGTTATTAATCGTTTTCAAAATCAAGATATAGCAGGTACATATTTGTATGCTGGAGAAGAAGAAAGTCAATCTATTATAGAAAATTATCCTAATTTTATTTTAGAAGGAATTGCTTTTTATGTTTATGGTGTAGATAGTAGCCTAGGAGGGAATATTTATCGTTTTCAGAATCAAGATTTACCCGGTACTTATTTGTATGCCACAGAGGCACAAAGGCAAGATATTAGACAAAATGCCCCTAATTTCATCGAGGAAGGCATTGCATTTAAAGCCATAATTTAATTAAGAGTTGCTGAATAAATCAGAATTAAGAATTAAGAATTAAGAATTAAGAATTAAGAATTAAGAATTAAGAATTATCTACTATTCACTGTTTAACGATATTATAAAAATATAAATAAAAATAAATATAAATAATAAAAAAATGTTATACTTAGTCAGTTGTTCTTTTTCTGGACTTACACATTTTTCTCCAAATATCGAGTTTTAAGAGTGTGCTGTGTGTGTGTTCGTCAGAATAGGGTTATGATTGCGTCAGTTGTGACGGTTTAATTCATATACCTATTAAAAATTTTCATATTAATATTGTAGTCAAAGTAAAAATTATGGAACTGATTATTTGCTTAGTTTTAGCGGTATCAGCTTTTGTTGCTGCCATTACTTGTATTGTCGGGCTGGTATCCGCACCTACTCCTATTCTCTTGGCAATTTTAGCAACGGGAATGTTACTCACTCAAAAATCTATTACTAAGTTTACAGAACCTAGTGTTAATCTGGACGATCGAGATAAAAATAGAATCGAAAAAGTGGAGATAGCATCTAACAGTATAATACCCGAAGATCAAAACAGTCAACAAAAAAAATCTTCCATGACTTATCGAGGTTTTCATTACAATCGCCTCAAATATAATCGTTTGAAAAATTTTGATTCAGCACCCCAGTCAAAACAAAGTACAGTTACTTATCGTGGGGCGAAAATTAATAAAAAGGAAATTGTGTGACTATAACCTAACACGCTCATACCAAAGCTCTCAGTTACAGGGAATTGATAAAATTATTTAATCTTGTCATCCCTTTTTCGATCGAATCCATATCAGTAGCATAGGATAAACGAACGCAATTATCGTCTCCGAAAGCAACCCCCGGAATAGTAGCAACTTTTTCTTGAGTTAGCAATTTATCGCAAAATTCGAGGGATTTTAAACCCGTTTTACTAATGTCCACAAATAGATAAAAAGCACCAGCAGGTAAAGGGCTACTGATATTAGCAATAGATTGCACAGCAGAATACATTACCTTTCTTCTTTCGGCAAAGGATAATAACATTTCAGCTACACAGTCTTGAGAAGATTCTAAAGCGGCGATGGCACCGTATTGAGCAAAAGTACAGACGTTAGAAGTACTATGACCTTGAACTGTTGTCATGGCTTTGATAATATTAACATCACCCGCAATATAACCTACACGCCATCCTGTCATGGAATAAGCCTTCGCAAAACCATTACTAATCAGGGTACGTTTGAAAATCTCCTCGTTAACAGCACCAATACTTAAATGGGTAGCCCCATCATAGAGAATTTTCTCATAAATTTCATCAGACACCACTAAAATATCTCGATCGACAATAATCTTTGCCAATGCTTTAATCTCATCGGGAGTATATACTGAACCAGTAGGATTAGAAGGGGAATTTAAGACGAATAACTTAGTTTTAGGGGTAATAGCATCTTCTAACTGTTGAGGAGTGATTTTATACTCATTTTCCGCAGTGGTAGTAATAATAACGGATTTTCCTCCTGCTAATGTCACCATTTCAGGATAACTTAACCAATAAGGTGCAGGAATAATTACCTCATCATCGTTTTCGATAAGTGCCATTATCAAGTTATATAGAGAATGCTTACCGCCGTTGGTAACGATGACGTTTTCGGGTTTATAGTCTAAATTATTGTCTTTTTTGAGCTTATGGGCAATAGCTTGACGCAAAGGCATTTCTCCTGCCGCCGCACCATATTTAGTTTTACCTTCATCTAAGGCTTGTTTAGCAGATTGTTTGATATGATCAGGAGTATCAAAATCAGGCTCACCGGCACTAAAACTACAAACGTCTAGCCCTTCAGCTTTCATGGCTTTAGCTTTTGCAGTAATAGTAAGGGTAATGGAAGGATTAACTTGAGATATTCTACTGGCTAATTTATTCATTGTTGCTTCAATTTTGAGGGATGAGTCCTTATTATTTATATATTAAGATAATAATAAAATCACAAATTAGATAATTGACATATCTCAATTCTAATTTTAATGAGGACTCAAAAGAGTTTTTTGCTACCACAATATTTTGACGATAAGCGAAAACAAACTATATCCACTATAATCTATTAGCAATTAGTTGTTATAGTTTTCCAATTCTATGGTTAATAATCGTAACGGTCGTAAAAAAGTCAATCATCTGTATAAGTGGTTATCTCCTGGCATTTTGGTTAAACGCTGGTTGCTAACTAGCATGATTGGCATTTTCCTAGCGGTTTTAGGTATAGCAATTTGGACAAAATTAACCCCTATATATCGTTTTTTAGATTTTATCGTTGATCTTCTTAATGAAATTACCAATAATGTACCAAGTTATATTTCTGGTCCTTTGGTCTTAATTTTTGGTTTATTTTTATTATACTGGGGGCAAACTCGTACTTTAGGCTCAATTACAGAGGTTTTAAATCCTAATAGTGAAGAAGAATTAATCGAGGTTTTGTGGAATTATCGCCGTTTAAATCGAGGCACAAAAGTTGTTGCCATTGGCGGTGGCACGGGATTATCCACTCTATTGCGAGGAATCAAGGCTTATAGTGCTAATATCACCGCTATTGTTACGGTAGCAGATGATGGTGGTTCTTCGGGAAGATTGCGTCGAGAAATGGGCATTTTACCGCCGGGGGATATTCGTAACTGTATTGCGGCGTTGGCGGATGAAGAAAAATTACTCACAGAGTTATTTCAATATCGTTTTAAAGCTGGAGAGGGCTTAAATGGTCATAGTTTTGGTAATCTGTTTTTAACGGCTATGACGGATATTACTGGCGATTTGGAGGGGGCGATCGAGGCTAGTTCAAAAGTATTAGCGGTAAGGGGAAAAGTTTTACCTGCGACTTTAAGTGATGTAACTTTATGGGCAAAATTTGAGGATGGTAGAATTGTGGAAGGGGAGTCGAATATTCCTGAAGTTGGGGGAAAAATCGTGGAAATGGGCTGTAAACCCCCTAATCCTCCTGCCACTTTGGCGGTAATTGAAGCCATTAAGGAAGCCCAATATATCATTATGGGACCGGGTAGCCTTTATACTAGCATCATCCCTAATTTACTTGTGCCAGAAATTCGAGAAGCGATTGCACAAAGTTCCGCTCCTAAAATTTATGTCTGTAATATTATGACTCAAAAAGGGGAAACCGATGGTTATACTGTAAGTGATCATATTCGTGCCATCGATCGAGTTTGTGGTGGTAAAATATTTGATGCCGTCTTAGTTCAAGGTCGATCGCCTTCCCAAGAAGTGTTAAAATATTACGCTTCTAAGCATTGTCATCCAGTCTATCTCGATCGAGAGGAAGTTGTCAAACAGGGTAGAAGAATTGTACAGGCAAACATCATGAATGAGAATAAAGATAGTAGTTATGTACGCCATGATCCTAAATTATTAGGTAAAGTATTATTCAGATGGTATAGCAACACTCCGAAAGCAAAATTATGGAAATAAGTACTTAGGGGGTGCTGAAAAAGTATTTTGATGAAGAGAGGGAAAAGCGGATTTGGGAAAAGGGAAGAGTGAATAAATGACAAAAATCAAGGTTTTGAGACTTTATATTAATATATAATACAAAATTGTTTTAAATAAAATTTAGTAAAAAATGCTCAGTTTTTGAGTAAAAATTGTGAAGATTGAACTCTTTTTAGTTGATGTAGTATGTCTAAACCTTTGATTTTAATAACCTTCTGATTTATTCAGCAAACTCTAAATATTACAATCTCTCCTCGATCGCTACCTATAGCCAATTTGTATCCTGATGTATTCCAGAGTAGTTTAGAAAACCCACCTGATATTTCTTTGATATTTTGTGTTAGAGTACGAGCATTTTCCCAGAAAGATAAATTACCTTCACTGCAACCACTTAAAAGTAAAAGGCTTTGGGGGTGAAACTCTAAATTTTTGATGATACCGTTATGGGATTTTAAGACGGAGGCATTCCAGCCTTGTTGATCATTTTTTTCCCATAGGATAATATCTTTTTTAGTGGAAGTAGCTAAGATAGGGGTATCATCTAAGCAGATGTTTGACCAAGTTAGGTTACGAATTTTGCCTTGAAATCCTGATAGTTGCCAAGGTACAAGGTTTCCTCCTCCCCATAGAAATATTATCTTATCTAGGGAACTTACCGCTAAATATTCTCCATCTGGACTCCAAGCGATTTTGAGGGCGGCGGCGTTGGTTTCGATGAAAAAAGGATCATCATCCCAATTTTGAGTATCCCATATTTTCACCCCGCCATTTCCTGCGATGGCTAAAAGTTGCCCGTTGGGATTCCATGCTAAGTCTAAGACAGAGGAGTTTTCAAACAGTAAGGTAACGATAATTTCTTGAGAGTTAACATCCCATATTTGTACATAGCGCCCTTGACTAAAAGCAAGATAATTTTCTTGGGGATGCCATGCTAATTTTTCTACCCACTGTTTTCCCCAATTTAGGGTATCTATTAATTGTAGGTTCGATCGATCCCAAATTCTCACTTGTCCATCTTGCCCTCCTCCTGCTAAAAATTGTCCATCAGGGGAAAAGTCTAAACAGTGGATAGAGTTTTGTTGTGCATTGCCTAAGAGTATCAATTTTGGTTCATCTTTGATTACCATTACCTCTCCCCCTGCACTACTTATGGCTAGGGTATCATCTTTTGACCAACTTAAAGCGGTAATATATTCCTCTAGTTGTACTCTTTTTTCTACTAAAAACTTTACGCTTAAAAAGGTCATAATTAGACTGATAATTATAATATTTCAAAAACTCTTTTTTTAGGTTATAGAAGACAGTCGAAATGTCGAAGTATCACCTTTTCCCTTTTCCCTTTTCCCTCTTTCCAACAGTATCTTTTATTGTTTTACTGAGTACAAATTAGACACCCCCTAAAATCCTCTTTTAATTGTTTTTCGTCTAAATTACGCCCGATAAAGATTAATTCATTTTTACGAGTTTCTTCGGGTTTCCACGATCGATCGAGGGTGACATCAAACAACATATGCACCCCTTGAAAAACAACTCTTTCCGCCATGTCAACAGCATTTAAAATTCCTTTCATGCGAAAAATATCCGTGCCTTGGGTGCGTAATAATTCCGTCATCCAACTGTGTAATTTATCTAAATCCACTTCCCCTGATTCTACTATAGCCACAGAATACACCGATTCATCGTGTTCGTGGGCATCTTCTGAGAGGAAATTAGGATCAATTTCTAAGGCTTTTTGTATATCAAACGATCGAATCCCTAAGAGATTATCCATACTAATATTAGCATTGTGAGTACGATAAATCTTAGCAAGGGCATTCATATCTCGAATACGTTTTTCTAAATCCTCTAATTCATTGGCGGTGACTAAATCCGTTTTATTGAGTAAAATAATATCAGCAAAAGCGATTTGCTCTTGGGCTTCATCAGCGTTCCAATGTTGATGAATATGTTTAGTATCCACCACTGTCACTACAGCATCTAAGAGTAACTGAGATTTTAAATCTTCATCCACAAAAAAAGTTTGTATTACAGGAGCAGGATCAGCTAATCCAGTAGTTTCAATGACAAGGTGATCAAATTTATCTCGTCTTTGTAGTAAATTGCCAATGATGCGCATTAAATCACCCCTCACAGTACAGCAGATACAACCGTTATTCATCTCGAAAATTTCTTCATCGGCACTAATCACTAATTGATTATCAATGCCAACCTCTCCAAATTCGTTAACGATAACGGCGACTTTTTTTCCATGTTCGTAGGTGAGAATATGATTGAGTAGGGTTGTTTTTCCTGCACCTAAATAACCTGTCAGCACTGTTACGGGTACTAAATTATTGTTTTGAGTCAACATTGATCACCTTTTCTCTTCGATTATGACAATTATTCTGACCAGTGTAACAAATTGTTAGATTTTGGGTAAAAAAATTGCTCATAGCAGTATTCTAAATAGTCTAAATAGGATTGCTTAAACACTTCGGCGCTGAATTTTTCCGCTTGAGTACGACAGTTTTCGGGATTGATGTCTTTCTCTACTTCTATAAAAGTTTCTACCCCTTCTATTAAGCCTTCCACTGTTTGAGGTGAAAATAAAACTCCTGTACCCTTTTGTTTGTCTTGACGAATATCAATCACCGTTTCCGTTGCTCCTCCAGCGTTGTAGGCAATAACAGGAGTACCACAGGCTTGGGCTTCTACGATGGCAATACCAAAGTCTTCACAGGAGGCATAAACAAAGGCTTTAGCGTTGCTTAAATACTCCTTGAGGGTATCATAGCTTACCGTTCCTAAAAGGGTAATATTGGGCTTGGCAATGGCTTGTATTTGCTTCATTTCTTCTCCATCCCCGATAACAACGAGGGGTTTTCCTAACTGATTGAAGGCTTCCACTATCAAAGAGATTTTTTTATAACTGACTAAACGAGAAACGGTGATATAGTAGTCAGATTTTTGGGGTTGATAAACAAAATCTTGTACTTGTACTGGGGGATAAATTACTTTTGCTTCCCTACGGTAACAACGCCAAATTCTTCGGGCGGTGTGGTGAGAATTAGCGATAAAATAATCGACTTGGTTAGAGGAGGTGACATCCCATTGGCGCAGACGATGCAAAATATAACGGGCGATTATCCCTTGTATGCCTTTGCCTAGTTTACTTCGATCGAGATAGTCAAAGGTTAAATCCCAAGCATAACGCATGGGGGTATGAGAGTAACAAATATGTAACTGATCAGGACGAGTAATGACTCCTTTCGCTACGGCATGGGAAGAAGAAAGGATAACATCATACTGGGTTAAGTTTAACTGTTCGATCGCAATGGGTAACAGGGGCAAATATTTTTGTACGCCATTACGACTGAGGGGAAAATGTTGCAAAAAACTGGTATGAATTTGTCTCTGGTAGAGATAACTATGGGGGTTAGAAGACTCAAAATCGATGAGGGCAAAAATCTCAGCATCGATAAAACCTAAAATTTCCTTAACGACTAATTCTGAGCCTCCTGTGGCTTGAGGAGTTAACCATTCATGAACCAGAGCAATTTTCATCTATATTTTTAATTAGTGGATAAAAAAATTATTAGAAATTAATGTTGAGGGGTTAATTCTGCATTCTGCATTCTGCATTCTTCATTCTTCATTCTTCATTCTTCATTCTTCATTAAAAATCATCTGAGCCACTATTACTTTCGCTATCTTTTTTAGAAGTTAATAAATCCAGATTATTGACTCGGATTAAAGGTTTAGTTCGTTTATTTCCAGTGGTTTTGTCATTCCATGAATCAATTTTAAGAGAACCTTGAATACCAACTAAACTACCTTTTTTGACGTAATTGGCAGCAATTTCTGCTGTTTTATCCCAAATTTCTAATTCAAACCAGTCGGGTTGATCTTCTTTTTTACTACGACGATTTACAGCAATATTAAATTTACAAAGAATTTTTCCACTGTCTAAATAACGAATCTCTGGATTAGAGCCTGCTCTACCTACTAAGTGTACTATGTTTAAACTCATAAATTTTAATGTATGAATGTACTAATAAATTATCGTAGCATAAAAATCAGGAATTAGGAATGAGGAATTATTCACTAAGCTAAGACGCATTTAACTTTTGCCTTTTCCCTCTTCCCTTTTCCCTAACATCACCATTCTACTTAAATGCAAACTAGCCTACTATAAATCCAATAAAGCGTCTTCTTGATGGGTTTCTACCACGCAGTTAGACGTAGCAAAGGCTTTACAGGTAAGGAAAAAACCAGCTTCGATTTCCTTCGCTTTCAAAAAGTCGTAGTCGTGATTTACCGTGCCTTCTCGTAATTTACCAGTACAACTTACACACACTCCAGCACGGCAGGAATAAGGCAAATTAAATCCCTGTCTTTCAGCCGCATCTAGTATATACTCGTCTGCACCAACTTCAATTACACTATCAAGACCTTTTTGTTCATTTATTAATCTAACTTGATAACTATTTGCCATTGTTATAAATGTATTATATATATTCTAAAAAAACTATTGTTATTTATCTTAATGCTCATTGTTCATTTAATCTCTTTCTATGGTGCGATTATTAAGCAATCTTTACAATTATCGATCGATAGTTACCTCCGTGAGCGATAAAATTTATTGTTGACACTCCCACGACTGAAGTACGTGGGATTCTTGGTTCATAGAGGTTGCTTACCCTGACAGGTATTGCTACCAATCAAAATAGAGGCATC
>NZ_JBLZFY010000122.1:0-10847 GCF_050753365.1 Geminocystis sp. CENA526 | reverse complement strand
GGAAGAGGGGGAAGAGGGGGAGGAAATAATTATAGTTTTCCGGTGGGGTTGGGTTTAATATATTAAACCCCTACATTCCTTTTGCTTGGTTGGTGAGCGTAGTCGAACCATTGCCCTTTGCCCTTTGCCCTTTCCTCTTGCCTTTTTTAATTCTTAATTCTTAATTCTTAATTCTTAATTTATTTTCCTTCTACTTTAAAACGTTCAACCGAAGCAATTAAATCTTTCGCAATGTTGACGAGATTTTGTAGTGAACCTGCTACCCTTTGGGATTCTTGGGAGGTGGCTTGTGCCGTTAATTCAACGGCTTGCATAACTCTGGCTACCCCTCTGGAGTTTTCTCTTTGTTCATCGGTGTCGGCGGTGATCGATCGAACTAAAGCATCAATACGGTTAGCTACTTGAATAATATCTTCTAAAGCTCGTTTTGCCTGTTCGGCTCGATCGTTTACGTCTCGAACCTGTTGGATACCTTCTTCCATCGCCGTCATTACCGAACCCGTTTCCGTTTGAATCTTCAATACGATTTGCTCAATCTCTTGTAAAGATGTAGCAGATCGATCGGCTAACTGCCTTACTTCATCCGCAACGATGGCAAAACCCCTACCGGCTTCCCCTGCCCGTGCCGCTTGAATAGAAGCGTTTAACGCTAAAAGGTTCGTACGAGAAGAAATTTGAGAAATCACCGCTACAATGGTAGAAATTTGTTGGGATGCCTCCGCTAATCGTTTTACCTTACGAGTGGTTTCTGATACCGTTTCCCTAATTTGTAAAATACCTGCAACGGTTCTTTCTACTGCATCCCCACCTTTGAGAGCTGTAACACTAGACGATCGAGCCACTTCTTCCGCTTCCCTAGCGTTCTCTGCTACCCTTTGAATGGAGTCCGTCATCATTTGCACCGAATTAAGCGTTACAGCTAACTCCTCCGCCATTCTCAACGCATCACTAGACTGATTTCGGGCATAAACCTCACTATCTGTACTAGCTTTGTTTACTTGAACCGCCGCCTGTTTAACCTGTTTAACGATTTTGCGTAGGTTAGTAATAGTTAAGTTGAAAGCATCAGCTACCGCCCCTAATACGTCCGCCGTTACTTCCGCTTGTACCGTTAAATCTCCCCTCGCCGCTCCTTCCACGTCATCAAGGAGACGAATAACTTGTCTTTGTAAATCTTCCCTTGCTCTTTCGGTTTCTTCCGCCCGTTTTCTCGCTTCAGTGGTGGTAGTATTAATCATTTTCGCCATCTGGTTAAACCCTGCGGACAAAGTACCAAATTCATCTTGAGAATAAACGGTAGCTTTAACTTCATAATCCCCTTGATATACCGACTCAAATTGATTTTGTAAATCAGTGGTATAACGTTTAATATGATTAGTCATTAGATAACCGAGTGCGATCGAACTTCCAGCACTAACTAATCCAGCCACTAAACTTAATAAAAATCTACTCATCAAAAGATAAGTAACAGTTTCAATTTCTGCATTCTCCCCATTAGCGGTATTTTCTTGATTTTCTGGAGTTGGTTGAGCCTCAGTTTTAGAATTTAATGGAATGGAGGCTTGAGAAAAGCTCACTAACAAAACAATGAAGAAAGTCGCAACTCCCGTTATCCCCCCATGGATTAACTGTTTAGTTAATAAAGGAAAATTATAATATTTAGCTAAATTACCTTGAGGAATTTCTATCTCAGGAGCGAAGGAAGGAGAAGAAGGAGAAGTAGATATATCGGATAAAGAAGAAGAAACACTGATTTCCTCATCGTCATCTATTTGTAAATTTATTTTATCGGTGTCAAAACTAAAACTTCCAGTAATTTCATTATCAAAATCATCATCAAAAACATTATCATCATCATCTAAGATGTTATTGAAAGATTTTTCTTGTTTTTGCTCTTTAGTAAAAATACTCGATACGGGTAATTCATCGGCATCAATATCAGGAATATCGTCTAATTCATCGGGTGCGAAAAAGAAATCTTCATCCCCGTCAGGTACAAGAGGCCCATTATCATCTCCTAATTCTGTAGTAGAAGCGGAAGTTCCCATAGCAGAAGTCAAAGGCTCTAATTCAGAACTATAGTCTCCTAAGTCTTCTTCAAAATCTCCAAAAAGATTAGCCCCTCCTGTTAACATTTTTTCTAAATCACTTAATTCTGGTTCTTCCGAAGACACCACAAAAGTCGGTGCTCCCGTATCTTGAGTACCGTCAGCATTACCATCATCGGCATCATCATCATCATAATCAAAATCAGCCTCGTCTAAATTCATTGCCAACAAATCATCGGCAAAATCTGGAAAATTTGATTTTTCTGATCTCTCATTTTGATTTTCTCCCAGACTGGCGGCAGTATCATCATCATCATCGGAGAACATATCTTCAAAAGCATTTTTTGCCTCTGGCTTTGATTTTGGTTTCGGCGGAGGAGCAGAAAAGTCCCTATTAGGAGGAGGATTCTGTTGTAAAGTTGGGTCTTCTATATCCTCTTCTTCCAACTCATCCACATCCCAGTCTATGCTATCAAATTGAATACTACTTGTCCAATTATCATTTGGTTCATCGTCGTCAATTTCTTCAATGTCATCATCGAACATGGGGGATTCTACTTCCGAAGGATAGAAATTATTATCTTGCTCTTCTTCTATTTGGGCTAATCCTTGATGGGCTAAACTGACTAATTCTTCATGATCTGTTAAATTTAATACTTGTTTATAGGTTGTTTTTGCAGTATCATATTCTTGTTGACGCAAATATATATGACCTTTGAGTAATAAAACGCTAGGATCTTCGGGATAATCTCTTGTTATACTATCTACAATTTTGATCGCCAATTTTAAATCACCTTCAAGATATGCGGTTTGAGCTTGTCCGTATCTTTGTTGATAGTCAGTTTCTGATACCATAATCCTTCTCCATTGATTGCTAAATTCGTGATGTTACCTTAGTGATTGATCTGATTGATGTGATTTACGCTACCCAACGAGCCGATCGAAGAATAGCTATTTGGTCTAACAGTCGTACATATTCATTCTTGTCGTCCACCCATTCCCCTTGAATATAAGGGGCAATATGATCGGGGATACTTTGTGGTATTTGTATGGTATCTAGGTCTAACCACTGCATTGCTCCTAACTTATCTACTGCTAACCCTAAAATTGTTTCTTGATCTTCAATGGCAATTACGGGGATGTCCGATCGATCTGTATCCAACATATTAGGATAGCCTAAAAATTGCCCTAAGTCAGCTACCCAAATAATCTCCCCCCGTAAATTAATCGTGCCTAGTAGTAGTGGCGAGGCGTTGGGTATGGGGGTAATCCTTTCAGGCTCTTGTTGCATTACTTCTCTAATCCCAATAGCTGGTAAAGCGAATTGATCTCCTGAAGACAGGACAAAACGAAGATGGGGTTCACCTTCGGGGGCTTCTACCGCTTCTACAGATTGTTCTAACCCCAAAGTAACTTGGCTCTGTGGAGAGTCGGAATACTTTTGATTTTCTGCCATGTTTTTTTATACCGTTAGTGGTTGCTAAATCTTTTTGTTACCATTAATCAAAACTTAAAAATCTCAAATTTTCAATACTTATTAATAAATCTCGATCGAGCTATATTATTTGATCCTTTATTATTTTATTTTAACTTTATCCCTTTAACAATTGTTTAATGGTAACAATTAGTTCTTTTGGTTGAAATGGTTTTGCTATATAGGCATCTGCCCCTTGTTTCATGCCCCAATATCGATCGAAAT
Source organism: Geminocystis sp. CENA526 (assembly GCF_050753365.1). Taxonomy (NCBI): domain Bacteria; kingdom Bacillati; phylum Cyanobacteriota; class Cyanophyceae; order Chroococcales; family Geminocystaceae; genus Geminocystis; species Geminocystis sp. CENA526. The sequence continues at coordinate 7,100 of NZ_JBLZFY010000122.1, read as the reverse complement.
CTTCTCCTTTGGAGGAGCAAATTAAGACAGGTAAATGTTTCGTTTTGGGATCAGATTTAATATTTCGACAAACCTCATAACCATTCATTTTCGGCATGACTATATCCAAGACAACTATATCAGGGTTAATAGTAGGCAATATTTCTAAGGCTTCCACCCCATCAGTGGCTATTTCTACTTTTAAGCCTTGCTTTATTAATAGTTCACTAATCATTTTTCTTGTCGTTGTACTATCTTCGACAAGCAGTACTGTAGTCATAATTCTTAATAGAGGATCTTTAATAGTGTAATTGTACCGTTAAAACGTTAGATAAATCTCAGGTCAATGTAACAATCTTTGAGAGAAAAAGGTTTTTGACATGAAAAAAAGTCGAATAATTTTTATCCTTCCAATTTAATCTATCAATTAATTAAAATCAATTATGACCTATTTTTTATCAATTCTTGGCTATAAGCTAGGGAATAGGCAACTTAGCTTTTCTCCCAAGTATCATTTTTAACTAAAGTATGAACTGACCATCGATCGAGGGTGGTAGGATAGTCTAAACGATAATGTCCTCCTCGACTTTCTTCCCGAAATAGTGCGCTTTTGAGGATTAAATAGGCAACATCGATTAAGTTAAAGGTTTCAGCAGTTAACTTTAAATATTCTTCCCCCTTGTGTGAAAGTAACTCGTAATTGTGAGAAGGAGATAACTTAGTTAACCATTGATAAATCGAGAGGGATTGTAATTCATTTCGCCATGTTATTATCTGTTCGATCGAACTTTCTAAGCCTACCTGAGTACGACAAATTCCTGCCCCCTCCCACACCACAACGGGCAAATTTTGACGAATATTCTCAATGATAGGTATATCTTTTTCCCAATCTTCGTTTACTGATTCATAGACTAAAGGCAATGATTCTTCAGTCACAGAATCTAAAGCTAAATTACGGAAACTTTCCGCAAATACCACGCATTCTAATAAAGAATTACTCGCTAAACGATTCGCTCCATGAACACCAGTACTAGCGGTTTCCCCAATGGCGTATAATCCTTGAATAGATGTCTCGTTATCTAAATTAACCTTAACCCCTCCCATCCAATAGTGAGCGGCTGGAGATACAGGAATCGGTTGGGAAAATAAATCAACTCCCCACTGTTTACATTTATTGATGATATTTGGAAAACGATACTCAATACGAGATACGGGGATCGATCGTAAATCTAAATATACCTTATCATGGACAGGATCAGAGCTAACTTTGTGTAAATGACTGTAAATCGATCGACTGACAATATCCCTCGGTGCTAATTCTCCTTTGGGGTGATAATCAAAGGCAAAACGTCTTCCCTCTTTATCGATTAAATGCGCCCCCTCTCCCCTTACCGCTTCACTGATTAAAAAATGAGGTGCGTTATCCACATCTAAGGCAGTGGGATGAAACTGCACAAACTCTAAATCTCTTAAAATTGCCCCTCCACGCCACGCCAAAGCCACTCCATCTCCCGTGCTTACTTGGGGGTTAGTGGTATGGGCAAACACTTGTCCTCCTCCTCCCGTTGCTAAAATAACCCTTTCTGCTTTTAACCAATGAATGCCATTATCAAATAATAAGCATACCCCTCGACATTTTTCCTCTTCTATCCATAAATTCAGCGCGTAGGCTTGTTCATAAACTTGAATATGTGGACTTTCTAACACCCTTTGCCTTAGAATGGATACGATGGCTCTTCCCGTAGTATCCGCCGCATGGAGTACCCTCGGAAAAGAATGTGCCGCTTCTAAGGTTGTGGCTAACTCTCCATTATCTCGATCGAAATCCACTCCCATTTGCAGTAAAGATTGAATAGATGTCACCGCATTTTCCACTAAATATTTAACAGCCTTTTCATCACACAAACCAGCACCCGCCTTCAAAGTATCTTCTAAATGAAGTTGAGCCGAATCTTGAGGATTAATAGCGGCGGCGATGCCACCTTGCGCCCAATCACTAGCACCTTTTTTTAACTTGTCTTTAGTGATAATAGCGATGCGAAAATGATCAGGAAGACATAAAGCAGAATACAAACCGGCGGCACCCGAACCGATAATGATAACATCAAAGCTATGGGGGAAAGAGTATTTTTGGTTCAAAGTCTTGAAATCTTTATTTTGCAAGGAAGGGGATATTTTTGGTAATTTTAACCAATAATCATTTTATTCGCCACAAAATTAAATAATTTCTTTAAGATTTAGTTGATTTTAGAATAATTTTTGCTATAATGTTAATAACACCTAACACCTAATACCTGTAGGGGCGCTCCTCTGAGCGTCCTTATTTTGTGGTTGAGCTTCATTAATTAGGGGTTGCTGAAAAATTATGAGTGCATAGAGGAGACTAGGAGAAATACATGAAAATAAAGGTTTTGAGATTTTGTCTATACCAAAAACAAACAAGCATATTTTCAATAGACATCTCCAGAAATGAAAAATTAAATCAATTTAGATATTGAAATCGTTAAATTAATATATTTTATCGTCATTTTCAATCGGTTAAACATAATTATTGGAGAAGTCTAATGAAATAAGATCAAAAATGCTCATTTTTTGAGTAAAAATTGCTAAAATTGCACACTTTATAATTATGATATTCGATGAAATTAACATTAAATTAAATAATATAACTAAAACATGAAAATTGTTGTTACGGGTGCTACGGGCTTTTTAGGACGACATTTATTACCTCAACTAAAAATACAATACCCCCAAGCAGAAATTATCGGTTTATCTTCTCAAAACTACGACTTGATGAATCCAGTGGAAGTAGTCAAAATGTTTGAAGATTTACACCCTGAGATATTAATACATTTAGCGGCTTATTCGGGAGGCATTGGGGCAAATCGTGCTTATCCTGCGGATTTTTATTATCGTAACACCCTTTTAACGGCTTTGGTGTTTGAACAGGCAGCAAAATATAATGTCAAAAAAATGATTTATACTATGGGAGGATGCAGTTATCCTGCTACGGCGACTTCTCCTATCGATGAATCTCAGATGTGGCAAGGTTATCCGCAACCCGAAAGCGCAGGTTATTCTAGTGCTAAAAAAATGGGCATTGTGGCTTCTCAATCTTATCGCACTCAATATGGTTTAAATTCGGTGGTGTTAATACCGGGTAATTTGTACGGAGAATATGATAATTTTCGCAACAATGAATCCCATGTTGTACCTGCTTTAGTGCGCCGTTTTTATGAGGCTAAATTAAATCAATTAGAGGAAGTAACTATGTGGGGAAGTGGCACTCCTAAACGGGATTTTGTTTATGCGCAAGATGTGGCAAAAGTTATCCCTTATTTTATTGAGAATTATGACTCTAGTGAGCCGATTAATATTTCTTCGGGGACAACTACCCCTATTAAAGAATTGGCGGAATTAGTCAAAGAAACCACTGGTTTTGCAGGAAAACTTAGTTGGGATACTACTAAGCCTGATGGGCAAATGGTGAAAATTTTTGATGTGAAAAAACTCAATTCTTTGGGGTTATCCTGTGACACAAAATTAAAAGCTGGTTTAGAAAAAACTTTCACTTGGTTAAGTACAAATTATGCAAATAAATCCGATGGTATTAGACTCTAATCTTAAAATTATTATTATTGGGGGAGAGGGTTTTGTTGGCTCTGCTTATGTCCGTTTTTGTCAAGAAAATAACCTTGATTTTTTGGTAATAAATCGATCGAACTATGAACAATATATTGGCACAGAATGTGATTTATTGATTAATGCCAATGGTAACTCTAAGAAATTTTTAGCAAAAGATAACCCTTTATTGGAGTTTGACGAATCCGTGCGTTCTGTGCGACGATCGATCGTAGATTTTCCTTGTAAAAAGTATATATTTTTGTCGTCTTGTGATGTTTACCCTGATTGTTCCACACCTGAGTCAACAAAGGAAGACACGGTTATTGACATTACACAACAAAGCCCCTATGGTTTTCATAAGTATTTAGCTGAACAATGTGTGCGTCACTGTCATAATGATTGGTTAATCTTCCGCATGGGGGGTTTTGTAGGGCAAGGCTTAAAGAAAAATGCCATTTTTGATATTCTCTATGGGGAAAAACTTTGGTTACATCCTGACAGCGAATTGCAATATATTCATACGGATACAGCCTCAAAAGTGGTGATGGAAATTATCTCGAAGGGTTATACCCAAGAAATTTTTAATCTCTGTGGCAATGGTTTAGTAAAGTTACAAGATGTGATCGATCGAACGGATAGTAAAGTTAAGGTAAATTATGACAGCACTCCTGTATGTTATGAGGTTTCGATCGAGAAAATTGAAAGTCTAGTTAACATTCCTTCTACCCATGAGACGGTAATGAATTTTGTTACTTAGGGGTTGCCTTATAGGCTTTTGATGAAGTTTAGTAATAGATAATAGGTAATAGTTTTGGAGTTATTATACCATTATGGTAATATTTGTATTTTGTGTTTTTTGTACCTAGTTTTTGAGCAAAAATTGCCAAAAATGCTAACTTTTTTGTAAATGTAGGGGTTGAACACTGTTCAACCCGTCTAAACCAAAGTATTTTGATGAATAGAAATTAAGAAATTCCTCTCTATATCACTCGGTATCAGAGTAAATTCCCCATTTAAAAATAGCACTACCCCACGTTAACCCCGCCCCAAATCCAGAGGTTACGATCGTATCTCCATTGCGGATTTTACCATGACTGACGGCTTCATCTAGGGCGAGGGGAATAGAAGCGGCGGAAGTATTGCCATATTCGCTGAGGTTAGCAATAACTTTCCATGAGGGGATATTTAATCTTTCGGCAACGGCTTCGATAATTCTTTGATTCGCTTGGTGTAAAATCAACCAATCTATTTTTTCAGTGGTTAAATCCGCTCTAAATAAGGCTTTTTCAATGACTTCAGGCACTTTATTAACGGCAAATCGATAAACTTCTCTACCATTCATGGTGATTTTACCAAATTTACCTTGAGTCACTTGTTTATTATGACCAATATTTTTGATTTCTCCTTGATAAGCTAGGTTGAGGGCATTATTGAGCTTACCATTACTGCACATTTCAAAACCTAATAGTCGATCGAACTTATCACTAGCTTGACAGACTACTGCACCAGCACCATCGCCAAAAAGTACACAGGTAGTTCGATCGTCCCAGTCCACCCAACGGGAAAGACAATCAGCACCAATTACGACAATATTTTCATAGACTCCATTACGGATAAACTGACTAGCAGTAATTAAGGCAAAAACAAAACCCGAACAAGCGGCAGTTAAATCAAAGGCTACGGCTTTTGTCGCCCCGATCGAACCTTGTATTTGACTAGCACTACCAAAAAGATCATCAGGAGTAGAAGTAGCCAGAATGATCATATCAATATCTGGGGGGGTTAATCCAGCGTTAGAGATAGCTTTAAGCGCTGCCTCTGAGCCTAAATCACTAAGGGAGTGGACATTGGCAATATGACGTTTTCTGATACCTGTACGGGTTTTTATCCACTCGTCGGAGGTATCTACTATTTTACTCAAATCGTGATTATCTAACACTTGGTTGGCAACGGCTGAACCACTACTGATGATAGTAACGCCTTTTTTTCCCTGCTCCAATGATTTACTCCTTTAGTAATTAGCAAAAACAACATACAATCATTCTCAACTGTTCCCTGTTAACTGTCAACTGTTAACTGTTTAGCTCGTGTGAAACTTTGATCATTTTGTATTCTTTCGATAACATTATGACCAACGGCTTCTTTAGCGATACGAATAGCATTATAGATAGAAGGAGCTTGAGAACTACCATGACTGACAATACAAACACCATTCACCCCTAACAATAACGCGCCTCCATGTTCAGCATGATCAATGCGTTGTTTGATACGCTTAAGATTAGGCTTTAGCACCGCCGTACCAACTTTACCGCGCACACCGAAGGGTAATTCTTCTTTGATGATTTGAAGCATGATTTCCCCTACTGCTTCAGCGAATTTCAAGAGAACATTTCCCACAAAACCATCACAAACAATTACATCGAAATCCCCTGATAAAACGTCTCTCCCTTCGGCATTTCCTGCAAAAGTGATTCTCGGATTATTGCTTAATAGCTTATGGGTTTCCTTTGCCAATTCATTCCCTTTGGTGGATTCTTCTCCAATATTGACTAAACCCACTTTGGGATCATCGACTTCTAATACATATTTACTATAAACCGATCCCATGAGGGCAAACTGTTCTAAATATTTAGGTTTACAGTCCACATTTGCACCTACATCGAGAACGATTACTGACTTATTAGCGTACATTGTAGGAAATACAGCTCCAATGGCAGGTCGATCGATGCCTTTGATTCTCCCTAAGCCCAACAAAGCCGCCGCCATAGCCGCCCCCGAATGTCCTGCGGAGACAACCCCTTGCGCTCGGTTTTCTTTGACCAAATTCATGGAAACATTAATGGAAGCATTAGGCTTACGGCGAACTCCCACTAAGGCTTCTTCTTCCATAGAGACAACACCATCAGCAGGTACAATTTCGATATTGTTAACAGTGTTGCCATGTTTTTCCATTTCCGCCTGAATAGCATCAGGCTCACCTACTAATAATATATCGACATCAAGTTCTGCTGCGGCACGGATTGCACCGCCAACAATTTCATGGGGGGCGTTATCCCCTCCCATTGCGTCCACTGCTATTTTTATGCGTGTCTCAGACATTGCTCAATTTTTAAGGTTAAAATCTCTCAGATTATACCATAACAAGGCAATTAATGGATGTTGTCTCATCGTTTTTTGTAAATTAACTTGATAACCGCATCATTTTCTTTTTTTGTTACAAAAGCTCTCCATCTGTCATGGTGATATGTTTTCCTTGACGAATAATTCTAAAACCGATTTTTTCAAAGGCTTTAATTGCCCTTAAATGATTGATACCAGGAAGATTAGGCATAGTTTGGCTCAACTTCTAAGTAAATAGACTCAATTCCGCTCTATGAAACTTACTCAAACTTGATCAAGAATGGTCAAGTTCCCACTCTTCATGGGATGGACGTTCACTTCCTGCTTCACCGAATCCCTAATAGACTTGCCATTAAGTTGGTTTGACTCTCCACAGG
>NZ_JBLZFY010000121.1:0-10924 GCF_050753365.1 Geminocystis sp. CENA526 | reverse complement strand
CTGAAATTCTGTATGTAAAACTAAATCCTCCGACTGTAATAATATTAACGAATCTGCCCTAATGGGTTCATTGGATAATTCTGTGGGTTTCAATTCGGTTAATGGAATTGGGCTACCTAATAACCATGTTACCAAATCGTCTCGGAAATATTCTGCTAAAAATTTGCAAATATTATCGAACATTCAAACTCCTTTGACAATCTTGAAAATTCAAAAAAAAATCCTAGCTATAAAGCTAGGTTATAATAAAAACGATCGAAATTGAATAATAGATTTCAAGAAGAAAAACAGGCAAGATGCCTGTTCTACGATGGTAAAATTAGAGTTGAGGAACAAATTGTTCTTTTTCGGGTACGATCGTATATTCTGCTACGATTTGACGAAATTCCTCGCCATCCATAGTTTCTTTTTCGATCAGTAAGTCCACTAATCGATCGATCACTTCCCGATTTTCACGCACAATTTGACGGGCAATTTGATGACCATGTTCTGCTAACATCTTAATTTCAGCATCAATGCGAGATGCGGTTTCTTCGGAGTATTCCGCACGATTCATAAAGCCTCCCCCTAAGAAAACTTCTCCGCCTTGTCCTTCTAAAGAAAGTGAGCCTAATTCACTCATGCCAAATCGTGTCACCATCTGACGAGCCATCCCAGTAACTTGCTGTAAATCTCCTCCAGCACCTGTGGTTACTTCGTCATAACCAAAAACTTCCTCCTCAGCCGCGCGGCCTCCCATAGCACCCGCAATTCTTGCCATTAACTGGGCTTTGGTGGTTAAGCCTTGTTCTTCGTTCGGAGTAAACCATGTTAAACCTTGCGCTTGTCCACGAGGAATTAAGGTTACTTTTTGTACAGGATCGTGATCTTTTAATAGAGTACCGACAATAGCGTGACCAACTTCATGGTAAGCAATCAAGCGTTTACTCTTGCTATCCACTAAAGGAGTGCCTTCCATACCTGCGATAACTCGATCGACTGCTGCATCAATTTCTGATAAGGTAATCTCAGGTTTACGACGACGGGCGGTTAAAATAGCCGCTTCATTTAAAAGGTTCGCTAAGTCAGCACCACTGAAACCGGGGGTACGTCTGGCGATGGCTTCTAAGGAAACACTAGAAGCAATTTTTTTGTTACGAGCGTGAACATCTAAAACTCCTAATCTGCCTTTAAAATCAGGGGGATCAACCATTACTTGTCGATCGAAACGTCCTGGACGCATCAAGGCACTATCCAACACATCCGCACGGTTAGTTGCCGCAATAACGATAATTCCAGTATTACCTTCAAAACCATCCATTTCCGTTAAGAGTTGGTTTAAAGTTTGTTCTCTTTCATCGTTACCACCGCCGATACCTGCGCCTCTTTGTCTTCCCACAGCGTCAATCTCATCGATAAAGATTAAACAGGGGGCGTTTTCTTTGGCTTTTTTGAATAAATCCCGTACACGAGAAGCACCAACCCCCACAAACATCTCGACAAATTCTGAACCAGAGATACTGAAGAAAGGCACACCTGCTTCCCCTGCAATAGCTTTAGCTAGTAAGGTTTTACCCGTACCCGGAGGACCTACTAATAGAACACCTTTAGGGATTCTTGCACCAACGGCGGTGAATTTCTCAGGTTGTTTTAAGAAAGTTACTACTTCTTGTAGTTCTTCTTTAGCTTCATCGATTCCAGCCACGTCATCAAACATGACTCCAGTTTTTGCTTCCATCATAAAACGGGCTTTAGACTTACCAAAATTCATGGCTTGTCCCGGTCCACCCGGCATATTACTAGAACGGCGGAAAAGAAAGAATAACGAACCAATTAACAATACGGGGAAAACTAAGTTACCCAAAATACCCCAGATTGCGCCTTCGTTGCGTAAAGGATGAGAGTCAAAATTAACCCCAGATTCTCTTAATTTGGTGATTAACTCAGGGGAAGCACCGGGTAAGTCAACTCTTAATCTTTGTACTTGACGTAATTCAGGATCGATCGCTTCCACAATAGCGGTACGTCCATTTTCGTATAAGTCAACACTGCTGACTCTACCTTTATCAAGATATTCTAAGAATCGACCGTAAGTCATGCGAGTACTAGCGGTATTATTGCTAGTGTCGCTAATGTTGGTGGCAAAACTGCCTTGCCAAATGAAAAACCCAATGACTAGAAAGGGTATTGTCCATAATAGGACGGAACGCCAAGATAATTTCATATTTTTTATAGTTTTTGTGAAAAGACAGATATAAGTAGTTAACTTGTTCTTATCTTTGATTTTTTAACTTAGGATCAATTGTAACAACTATTTCTTAACTAAACTTAACATATCTCTCATTTTTTCTGCAAATGCTATGATATTCGGTTTTCCCTCTCGATCAAAAACTAGAGGGGGAAGAGGGGGAAGAGGGGGAAGAGGGGGAAGAAAACAGCTAAAATTATGAAAATTTCTTCTACAAAGTATTGTCAAAGATTTTTATACTGACAAAGAGATAGAAGAGTATAATTTGAGTATTTTTAAAATTTATTTAGGTTTTTGCCTTTTGCCGTTTGTCTGTTGCTTTGCCTCGCATCCATAAAAAACTTTTTCAACAATCCCTAACTATTGATTAAGATGAGAAAACCGCTATTTTGTATTTTAAATAATGAGTCAATTCAAAAAAGAGAAAATAAGAGAATTTTAGCAATTCAAAATCTTAATCTATTAGAGGAAAAAATCATTCCCCTTTTTGAAGAAGCCACTCAAACTGTTGTCAAAAATCTTAATATTCCCGTAGCTAGTCTCGGATTTTTATTAGAAAATGAGTATCGACTTAAATCAGTCTATGGTTTGTCTAATTTAGGGTTAATGAATACCATTGCTAAAACTAGAAAAATTAGTCGAGATGATGCTTTTGCTACCCATGTTATTGATAGTCAAAATTATTTAGCTATAGATAATACTCTCCAAGATTCTTTTTTTTCTAAGACAATTCTTGCTCAACATTATGGCGTTATCGCTTATGTAGGTGTACCTTTATTTATATCTAATAATGTCTGTATCGGTTGTTTAGAAGTTTTTGATATAACTCCTCGAATATTTACAGAATATGAACTTAATTTTATGCTGATGACAGCACGTTGGTGTATGGCAGAATATGAAAAAGATCAAGTCATTATTTATACACAAAATATTATTAAAAATAACCAAAAACAAACAATTTTAATTAATGAAAATGAGGTATTTTTTGAGCAAAATATATCAGATAAATATATTAAATTATTAATTTATCAATTATTAAATAAACTCAGTCAAAAATTATCTATTCCCCTAACTTCTGTGATTGGAATGTCTAGTGTTTTAAAACGAGAAATTTATGGAAAACTTAATTCTAAACAATTAGAGTATATCGAAATTATCCATGATAGTGGACAAGAAATGGTTACTTTAGTAGATGAAATAACGAAGTTAGCCAATTTTAAAACAGAGATGAATCTTGAATTTGTGCCTGTGGATTTAGAAAATTTAGGTAAACAAGTTATTAAAAGTTTAGAAAAAACTGCCTATTATAGAGAACATATTTTACGATTATCGATCGAACCGGGTGAAAAAATTTGGCAACTCGATCGAGAGAAGGTCAAAAAAACCTTATATTATTTATTAATTACTATTATTGATGGAGCAAGAATTGGGGGAGAAATACAAATTCATATATCAAAAAAAGGAGGGTATTTAAAAATTAATTGTCGAGTCATTCATTCATGGTTAGGAGAGGGTATATCTCTGGAAAAAATTAATGTTTATCAAGAGGCACTGAATAATTTTGCTCATCTTTTTTTAGAAAATGATTTAAGTGAAACAATTAATAAAAGAAATAGTGATGATTATGATTTAATTTGTTTGCTATTTAGTGCTTATTTAGCTCATCTTCAAAATGGCAATATTTCGTTACAAGGTACACAAGAATTAGGGTATCGTTTTATTATTTCTATTCCTATAAATACCTAAATAAATTAAGAATTAAGAATTAAGAAGGTTCTTCTACAGTAGCTATGATATTTTGGTAATAAATAATCGTTAAAAGTCTTGATATATAATAGGTTTAAAATTTTAAAAATGCAAATGTTATAAATTTACAGTTTTAATTTAACCTAACACCTGCCACCTGATACACTTCGACTACGCTCAGTGCGCCGCCTGACACCTTTTTTTAGACATAATTTATCATACTCAAAGTAAAAGAGCCATATTTATTTGTCTATATTTTCATTAAAGTTTTCTAATACCAACAAACAGGTAAGATAAAGTAAAGTTTTAAACAAGAGTATTATATTTGTTAGCCAATAACAGTTATTAGTAGCAATGTTTTGTCTTTCCCCTCTTCTCCCTTTTATCTTGAAATTGTCAAACTCAGGTTTACTTGAATCCTCACGAGGGATTAACCATCTGTCTTTCTTTCAAGTAACTAAAAAATTCCTTCCCTTCCCTTAAACGTCTAACTAACATTTGTCGATCGGTTAACATTTCTGATACGATGGGAATGATAGCTTTAGGGCGAAAATAAAAACGTCTATACATCTGTTCTACAGCATTTTCAATTTGAGTGGAAGAAAGATTAGGATAAGCTAAAGTCGAAGTTTGAATCCCTGAGTTAGAAATCAAATTTTGACTGCTAAACCAGTTATTTTCTAAGGCTTGGCGGTATAATTCTGTACCCGGGTAAGGGGCGGCGATCGATACTTGTATAGTATGAGGGCTTACTTCACAGGCAAAACGGATAGTTTCTTCAATGGTTTCTTGACTTTCGTTAGGTAAACCGATAATAAATGTACCATGAACTTTAATGCCTAGTTTATGGCAATTTTTCATAAATTGTCGAGCCACATCTAATCTTATTCCTTTTCTGATACCATCTAAAATACCTTGATTACCCGACTCAAAACCCACTAATAACAATCTTAAACCATTATCCCTTAACTGTTTGAGAGTATCATAATCGAGATTAGCACGGGCATTACAACTCCAAGTTAACTTTAAGCGTTTGAGATGTTTACTAATGGCTATGGCACGTTGTTTATCAATAGTGAAAGTATCATCATCAAACATATATTCTTGCACAGAATTACCGAAAAGACTCTTCGCCATTTCCATTTCCTTCCCTACGGCTTCGGGACTTTTTGCTCTATAGTTGTGTCCTCCGATAGTTTGAGGCCATAAACAGAAACTACATTTTGCAGGGCAACCTCTCCCCGTATAAAAGGAGATATAAGGATGTAAAAGATAACCGATGAAATACTTTTTGATGTCTAAATTTTGGGCATAAGTGGGCAAAACACTAGGCATTGCATCCCAATCGTGAATTAAATCCCTTTCTGCGGTATGAAGAATATTACCGTGATTGTCTCGATAACTCAAACCCTTAATATCTGCAAAATTTTTACCCTCAGCCACTTCTTTACAAGTATAGTCAAATTCATTGCGACAGACAAAATCAATAACAGGGTTATCTTCAAGGGTTTTTTCGGGTAACACCGCCACATGAGCGCCAATAAAACCGATACGAGTATCTGGATTTTGAGCTTTAATCGCCTCCGCACATTTTACATCATTGGCTAAGGAAGGGGTGCTAGTGTGCATTATCACCAATTCGTAATCTTTCGCAATTTTTAAGACATCATCGACTGTTTGATTATGGGGAGGTGCGTCTATCAATTTACTCCCTTCTACCAACGCCGAAGGTTGTGCTAACCATGTGGGATACCAAAAGGAGGTAATTTCCCGTTTTGCTTGATACCTTGCACCTGCACCACCGTCAAAACCATCAAAAGAAGGTGGATTGAGAAACAGAGTCTTTTTCATAAGATTACATCAATTATTATCATCAATAATTCAATGATCTTAACTTAGGAAGGCAATTTTAATAACTCCATAGCTATAGAATTTACGCACCCAATTTGTCGGGTGGGCATTGCCCACCAACTCCACAAATAGTGACATCTCCCACACTGACCTAACGGTACAGATGTGGGCTTCTTAACTTCGCAATTAAGAGTTTCTGCTTCACAGGACGGCACTAGCCTTACAGACAAGTCCACAAGACCCCCTAAATTATTTTTGGGTTACGCTATCGCTAACCCAACCTACACATTTATTGACAGACAATTTAATGTAGATGAAAGTCTGTTGTGTTAAAATTACAAGGTAAGGATAGCGCGAACTATCCCATACCAATTTACCTAATAAAATTATATGTCAGAACAAAGATTAAAACAAGTCGAGATACTTTTAGAAACTTGTGCTAAAGTAGCAGTTAATAATCAAAAGGATATTCGATCGTTAATTGAACAGACTGCTGAAAATAAAGCTCAAATTCGATCGTTAATTGAACAAACTGCTCAAAATCAGGCGGATATTCGATCGTTAATTGAACAAACTACTCAAAATCAGGCGGAAATTAGGGAAGTTAGACAACAAATGGCTTCCCTAAGTGAAATGTTTGTCGAAAGTGTTGGCATTATGCGTAGTATGCAATCAGAAATAAAGGGATTGCAAACAGAGAACAAAAGAATTTTAGATCATTTGTTCGGCGAAAACCCAAATTAAGATTTTTTTACCGTATAACGGTCATCTTGCCCGTATTTATAGAAATGTCTAATAGACTTCTATAAGATTTTTGATTGGTTTGCAAGGGCATAATATATTATCCCCGTACAGGGTTTTAACCCTTCTTTTCTCAATGATAAAAGTTATGCACTTATCATTCATCTGCCACCCCCTCGTAACACTGAATCTGTCCCAACTTATGAGCGTGAAGTATTTCAGCTTCACAGATATAGATAATCCCTGAATAATCCTCAAAAAACTGTACCGCCACCTGATCAGAAATCTTCAATGCCATCTCCCTATCAGTGGTAAGCACTTCAATCTTCACATTGGCATAAGTATCAGAAACGTTAGGTTGTCCAGACGATCGAACGTTACGACTACCTTTACCACCGCAGGCCATTACAGTATAACCCGTTGCTCCAGCATCGTCAATAATCTTAGCGATTGGTTTTAACAATAACTTTTCTGTGACAATGACGAGTTTATTATGTTTTGCCATATATGTTACCTCTTAATGGGTGTAATTATTGAATGAATGTAATTAATAAATGACCTAAACTGACCCAGAAAATATAGTACTAAGGTATTAACTAATCCACTGTATTTAAGCTCAGGGCGATAAATGACTTAGATTGAGGTAATAAATTTTTTCCTAAATTTCATAGGTTACACCACAACAAATATAAGAAAAACCTATATTAAATAGTCTGATTATTGCCATTTTTAACTCGTTGGTGATGACTGTTATCTTATCATAAATGTTTAAATTGTGACAATATAGAATTTTTAAAAATTGCTTAAAGTTGCTGTAAATATTGTAAATAATAGATTTTAAAGGCAAACAATTTATTTTCTTTTTTGTCAGTATTTAGGGATAGAGACTTTTTGATATTTAAAGCACAAGCAACTAGAATTTAAAAAATATAAATTAAACTTATTAAACTATTTAGCAATTTAATTCAATATCTCGTCAAAAATGTTGCTTATTGGCTCAACTTTTTCATACACTTAAGGTTATGGTTTTTGCTTAAATTATAGAATATTATCTATACAAAAGCAAAGATACAATTATTTTTTTTAGATTTTTTCAACACGGGCATCTTATTCGTAATTAGGTCGATGTCTAAAAGATATACATAAATAAAAATGGAGTCAAAACAATGAATAATTTTGAATCTAAGCATTCACAGCCAAAGTTAGATACCCATGAGGGATGGATTGTGCAAGTGTATAGTAGTAATCGCCGTTTGCTCTGGGTTTTAGAACCTTCCCACGGTTGGATTTTCTTGATTGGTTGCGGTTTTGGTTTACTGGTTTCCATAATTTGGGTTAATCTAGCTCGATACAATCCTCCTTTAGAAGCCAAGCAATCAATAGAATCTGCGCCATTACAAGTGGATTAATTCGTTTCGATCGAAGATGTCTTCCATCAAATTTTGCTGAGGAAGTACCGTGATTATTGATAATCTCTACTTATTGGTTAGATTTAAAATTACAGCTTAAACTTATAGAAAAAAGTAACAACATTAGTTAATATAGATTTTAGATTATGAAATCAAAGAAAACCATAGCTTAAAGTCTATGTTAGTGATAATGGACGGTTATCACCTTCGCTCCCATTCACAGAGCGGTTATTTTTCAACATCATATAAACAGGTTTTTCCGTCCCCCTGTACCGTAACGGTGAAAAATTCACCTTTTTCAAACTCATTTATCACAATAATCGCTCCTATTAGAGGAGGCATAAGGAGGTATTAATGGATTTTTTGTCACTTTTCTTTATGGACTTTATCAAGCAGTTGCAGTCCCCTACTCTCGCTTTTTTGATCGGTGGCATGATAATTGCCGCTCTTGGTAGTGAATTAGTCATTCCAGAGGCGATTTCTACGATCATTGTCTTCATGTTGCTTACCAAAATCGGTCTGACGGGGGGGATTGCAATCCGTAATTCCAACTTGACGGAGATGATATTACCCGTATTGTTTTCCATCATAACAGGTATTGCAATTGTTTTTATAGCCCGTTATACATTGGCTAAAATGCCAAAAGTCAAAACGGTAGATGCGATCGCAACTGGGGGATTATTTGGGGCAGTCAGTGGCTCTACTATGGCGGCAGGTTTGACGGTACTAGAAGAACAAAAGATTCAATTCGAGGCATGGGCAGGGGCGCTTTATCCCTTCATGGATATTCCTGCTCTAGTTACTGCGATCGTGGTTGCTAATATTTATCTCAGTAAAAAGCAAAGTCGTATGACTGAAGAGCTTATCAGAGAAGAATCTTTCGCTAAAGAGGTAGTTATGGCAGGAGAATATCACAGTAGCCCTGATTATCCTACCACCAGACAGGAGTATCTCAGTCAGCAACAGAATAAGTCAAAAAAGGGTGTTCAAATTTGGCCTATTATTGAAGAAAGTCTCCGAGGTCCTGCTTTATCGGCAATGTTACTAGGTATGGCACTAGGCATATTTACTCGACCAGAAAGTGTTTACGAAGGCTTTTATAATCCACCCTTTCGTGGTTTACTTTCAATCCTGATGTTGGTTATGGGCATGGAGGCTTGGTCGAGAATTGGTGAACTGCGTAAGGTTGCTCAATGGTATGTTGTGTATAGTTTGATCGCACCTTTTGTTCATGGGCTTATTGCTTTTGGTTTAGGACTGATTGCCCACTATACTATGGGTTTCAGTATGGGCGGGGTGGTAATCTTAGCTGTTATCGCTTGTTCTAGTTCCGACATTTCTGGACCTCCCACTTTACGAGCAGGTATTCCCTCCGCTAACCCTTCCGCCTATATCGGTGCATCCACCGCCATCGGTACACCTATTGCCATCGGCATTTGCATACCATTTTTTGTCGGACTAGCTCAAGCTCTTATGGGCGGTTGATTTCAATTATTCTCTTTGTTGTATCTTTGTTGGCTTGTCGGGGTTGAATAATATTTAACTCCTACAGGCAAGATGCCTGTTTTACAGGGGTGATTGCATAATTTCGATCCAACTCTAGGAAAAATTGTTAATAGCTTGGGCAACTTCTACCACATTTTCTAAGGATAATTCGGGATAAATGGGTAAACTTAACACTTCTTGTGCTAGTTTCATGGATATAGGATTAGGAGTATATTGTCCTTGATAAACTGGTAATTGATCTTGAGGAATCGGATAATAAATCATACTACCAATGCCCAAATTAGCTAAGTATTCCTTCAATTCGTCTCTTTTGCCGTTGATGACTCTAATGGTATATTGGTGAAAAACGTGACCTTTAGTCATCATTGGGGTAATAATATTAGGGTTATTAGCTAATAGTTGATTATAAGTATCGGCAATATTTCTTCTTGCCTGATTCCATTGATTAATATATTTTAATTTGATGCGTAAAACACAGGCTTGTAAACTGTCTAAACGGGAGTTATAACCCAATAATTCGTTATGATAATTTTTCTTCGCACCGTGAAGATGCAACATTGTCGCTAATTCGGCGATCGAATCATCATTAGTGACTATCATACCTCCGTCACCATAAGCACCTAAATTTTTGGTAGGATAAAAGGAATAAGCACCCACATCTCCAATGCCACCAACGTATTTGCCGATTATGCCTTCTTTATCTTCACAAGGTTTATGGCATTCAAGACAATCTCCATAATATACCGCCCCAAAAGCCTGAGCGCAATCTTCGATCACTTTTAAACCGTACTCTTCGGCGATTGCCATTATCTGTGTCATGGAGGCAGGTTGTCCGTAAAGATGAACGGGTATAATAGCCTTAGTTTTATCAGTTATCTTGTCTTTAATTGCTTCGGTGTCGATATTAAAACTCTGAGGATTAATGTCCACAAATACAGGTTTTGCATCCACTAAACTGACGGATTCTGCTGTGGCGTAAAATGAAAAGGAAGTAGTAATTACTTCATCTCCTGCCCCGATATTTAAAGCCCGTAGGGCAATGATTAGAGCATCTGTACCAGAGTTGACAGCGATCGAATGCTTGACACCTAAATACTGAGAGATTTCTTGTTCTAAAAGTTGAACTTCGGGTCCTAATACAAATTGAGTTGACTCTAACACATGATCGATCGCGCTGTCAATTTCCCCTTTTAGTTGTTGATATTGACGCTTTAAATCAAGAACAGGAATTTTCATTTCAAGATTGCTATGAAGAAATAACAAAGATTAACCTTAGAGTTTACACTATTTCTTCTCATTATCATCAGGAATATTAGACTTCTTGCAGAAGTTGAGTAATGAGTAATGAGTAATGAGTAATGAGTGAAAAAATCAACATTTTTCACCGTGACACTCCCACGCTGACCTAAGGTACAGGCGTGGGCTTCCAAATATCGCTACTTGG
>NZ_JBLZFY010000120.1:0-10999 GCF_050753365.1 Geminocystis sp. CENA526 | reverse complement strand
AGAGGGGGAAGAGGGGGAAGAGGGGGGAGACAAAAAATTACTAGGTTTTCAATTCTTAATTCTTAATTCTTCCCATCTGTCGCCATGCTTTTAACTGATTACCTTGACGAAATAGAATACAAGTAGCTAAACTAAAACGTTCAATTTCCGTCATTAAAATATCGGTTTTTTCCTTGATAATTTCTAAAAAATAAGGACAATGTTCAAAATTCAAACACAATACGGTAGAATTGTTCCAAGTTTCCCTATAAATACCACATTCTTCTGGTAAGATACCCACGAGATAACGAAACCTACTTAATACTTCTTGTTCAAAATCATAACTGGTAGATTTTTGGAACGATCGAGATTGTGACATAGAGAATTACCTCTTTTACTGCTTATATTTTTAAGCTATCACTGATTTTTATTTTCGATCGAAAATTTTACAAAAAATTTAGCTTCTAATGAAATCGTGCTTCTATCCTCGATAATCATATTTTCTTTCAAGTTTTTTAATACTTAAAATCGAAAACTTACAACTTTTAATACTTTCTTTTATGGCAAAAACCATCGTTATTAAAATCGGCACATCTAGCTTAACTCGCCCAGAATCAGGGAATTTAGCCCTTTCTACCATCGCTTCTTTAGTAGAAACCCTCACTAGCTTAAGACAACAAGGTTATCAAGTCATTTTAGTTTCTTCGGGTGCTGTGGGAGTAGGATGTGCTAGATTAAATATGATCGATCGACCTAAAAATATTAACCTTAAACAAGCTATCGCCGCCGTAGGACAAGGAAGATTGATAAGAGTCTATGATGATTTATTTAACCATTTAAAACAACCTATAGCTCAAATATTGCTAACTCGTAGAGATTTGATGGATAGGAGTTGTTATGTTAATGCGAGTAACACTTTTAGTGCGTTGTTAGACTTAGGGGTAATTCCCATTGTCAATGAAAATGATACCGTTGCCACAGAAGAATTAAAGTTTGGTGATAACGACACTTTATCCGCTTTAGTTGCCAGTTTGGTTAATGCCGACTGGTTGTTTTTATTAACCGATGTGGATAAGTTGTATTCTGCTGATCCTCGCATTGTACCATCAGCAACCCCTATTGATTTGGTTAATAGTGAAGAATTTAAGCAATTACAAATTGATGTCACAAATAGTGGTAGTGGGTGGGGTACAGGGGGAATGGTAACGAAATTAAGAGCTGCTCGTATTGCTTCTAGTGCAGGAGTGACAACGGTTATCACTAACGGCAAAAATCCTGATAACATATCTAAAATTTTAGCAGGAGATTCGATCGGTACCAAGTTTACCGCACAACCCAAAACCGAAAATGCCCGTAAAAGATGGATTGCCAACGGTTTAGTAGCTATGGGCAAAATTTATTTAGATGATGGCGCCGTCAAAGCCTTATGTCATCACGGCAAATCTTTATTACCTGCGGGAGTTACCCATATTGAAGGAGAGTTTAGTGCTAACGAAGCGGTAGAGTTAGCTAATGCACAAGGGCAAGAAATCGGTAAAGGTATCGTTAACTATAACAGCGAAGAATTAACGAAGATTAAAGGGCAAAAATCTGGAGATATTGCCAGTATTTTAGGTTATTTTGGTGTTGAAACCGTTATCCATCGAGATAATTTAGTCCTTTTTGATTAAAAAAGATGCCTCTTCTACTTTGAGTATGATAAATTATGTCTAAAAAAAGTGTCAGGTATTAAGTAGTAGGTGTTAGGTTAAATTAAAACTGTAAATTTATAATATCTGCATTTTTAAAATTATAAACCTATTATATATCAACGCTTTTAATTATTATTTAATACTAAAATATCATAACTGCTGTAGAAGAGCCAAAAAGATTCACCTTTAACACTTTAAAAATTTCGGCTCTCTTACTTTGAGTATGATAAATTATGTCTAAAAAAAGGTGTCAGGTATCAGGTGGCAAGTGTTAGGTTAAATTAAAACTGTAAATTTATAATATCTGCATTTTTAAAATTATAAACCTATTATATATCAACACTTTTAACAATTATTTAATACTAAAATATCATAACTACTGTAGAAGAGCCAAAAAGATTCACCTTTAACACTTTAAAAATTTCGATCGAAACCTTTAAACACCAAATTTTGTTATGATAAATTAAAGACTTCTGGACTTACACATATCAGGAAAAAATGTAAATAGAGGAGATTGCTTCATGCCTCGCAATGATAAAATTTCTTTATTACGGTGGAAGTCTTAGACTTATTTAATATCAACAAATTTTATTATTAATATGAATGTTTTTGCCCAAGAAAAATTATTATTTACTCCCGTACAAAAAAACTTAAATCCTATTCCTTTAATTTTTGCTTTTCCCAATGAATATACTGTGGGAATAACAAGTTTAGGTTATCAATTAGTTTGGGCAAATTTTTCTCTCAGAAATGATGTTGAAGTAAGTCGCTTATTTACCGATATTCACGAAAGTTTACCTAGAAATCCTGAGTTAGTAGGTTTCTCTTTTTCTTGGGAATTAGACTATGTTAATATCCTTAACTTATTAGAATTTTTAAACATTCCTATTTATAGTAAAGATAGAAACGAAAATCATCCTTTAATTTTTGGTGGTGGTTCAGTTTTTACCGCAAATCCAGAACCTTTTGCAGATTTTTTTGATATTATTTTGTTAGGAGACGGTGAATATTTATTAGATAATTTTATTAACATTTATCAAGAAGTTAGACAATATAATAGAAACGAAAAATTAACTCATTTAGCTAAAACAGAAGGAATTTATATCCCTAGTTTATACCATGTTAATTATCAAGAAAAAGATGGCAAAATAGAAAGTATTAAACCCATTAATAATGACATTCCAGATAGTGTAGAAAAACAAACCTATCGAGGTAACGTCTTATCCGCATCAACGGTAGTAACAGAAAAATCGGCATGGGAAAATATCTACATGGTGGAAGTCGTCAGAAGTTGCCCTGAAATGTGTCGTTTTTGCTTGGCTAGTTACCTTACTTTACCCTTTCGCACCGCTAGTTTAGAAGATTCTTTGATTCCAGCCATCGAAAGAGGCTTAAAAGTCACTAATCGCTTAGGATTATTAGGTGCATCCGTCACCCAACATCCCCAATTCGATACCCTCATTGACTACCTCTCTCAATCACAATTTGATGATGTCAGAGTAAGTATTGCTTCAGTAAGAACAAATACCGTTACAGAAAAATTAGCGGATTTTCTCAAAAAACGAGATACTCGATCGATAACCATAGCTATTGAGAGCGGTTCTGCTAAAATTAGGAAATTAATCAATAAAAAACTGGAAAATGACGAAATAATCCAAGCAGGAATTAACGCCCAAGCTGGAGGACTCAAGGCGATCAAATTTTATGGTATGGTAGGCTTACCCCAAGAAGACTTATCCGATATTGATGCCACTATCGATATGATGGCACAAGTGAAAAAAGTTGCACCTAAACTTAAAGTTACCCTTGGTTGCAGTACTTTTGTACCGAAATCTCATACTCCTTTTCAATGGTTTGGGGTGAATGCCGATAGCAAAAAAAGATTGCAATATTTAGAGAAAAATTTGCGGAAAATTGGTGTGGACTTTCGTCCTGAAAGCTATAATTGGTCAGTAATACAGGCTTTAATCTCTAGGGGCGATCGAAGGTTAAGTAAGCTCTTAGAATTAACTCGCAACTATGGTGATAGTTTAGGAAGCTATAAACGTGCTTTTAAAGAATTGAAAGGAGAAATCCCCCCTTTAGAATATTATGTACACGATCGATGGGAGTTCGATCGAATTTTACCATGGCAACACCTCAAAACCGCTTTAAGTGAAGAAACCTTAATTAAACATCTCAAAATAACCTGAGTGAAGGAGATGAGAAGGAGAGAGGGGGAGAGGGGGAAGAACAGCAATTCTCATTTTGGGAAAAATAGAACTAACGTTCTATAAACCCACATTCCGCACGTCAAAATGTAATACTTGAGACTATGAGCTTAGAGACGAAAAAAATGTTATCAAACAACAGACAAGTATGCTTTAATGACAAATACTCTGTCAAAGGTGAGTTCTCTATATAATTGAGAGAACTTAAATAAATTGGGAGAAAACTTACCTAATTTGAGAGATCATTAAATTAAGTTTTTAATCGAATTTTGATGATGAGTTCTTCTGAAGAAATACAAGTTCAAACTATTAATCATTTTTGATTAATAGCAGGAATTATTGATGAAATTGGCATTGAAAAAATTATCAATGATGCCCTTGGGGTAGATGAAAGAGAAATTGTAACATCTGGTCAAATAGTGAAAGCCATTATTGTGAATGGACAACGAAAGAAAATTAAGTATTTTTACCTGTATTTTTTTCTCAATAATTTGGTCGGTTTGAATAATGTTCTCATAATACTAGATGACGTGCGGAATGTGGGTTTTAGTAGATGATAACTGATTTGTTCACGGAGAAAAAATGAAATCATAAACTAAGTTTCGATCGAATAGTCTTGTGAATGATGGATTATGATAGGATGATCTGAAATGATTAATTCAAGGACGATGAAAAATATATATAAACTACCATTAATCTTAGAACCACAACCCGAAGGCGGTTATACTGTTACTTGTCCTTTATTACCTAGTTTAATTACCGAAGCGGATACACTAGATGAGGTGATTCCCAATGTTTCCGATGCTTTATCGGCGTTAATTGAAGCCTATCAAGAGTTCAATAAACCTTTACCTGCTTTTTTACAACCTATCATAGAACCGACTGTTATTTGGACGGAAACTTTAATACCCATTTCGGCATAAATTGATGAAATATAAAGAAGTTATCAAAAAATTAAAACAGATGGGATGTGAGGAAATTCCCAGAAAAGGAGGTGGTTCTCATCGTAAATGGTATAATCCCAAGAATGAGGTGGTAGTGCCAATTCCTGATTGGGGCAATAAAGATTTAAAATTAGGCACTTTAAGACAAATTATTCGCCAACTTGATCTTGATTGGGAAGAGTTTAAGAATTTATAATATCTCAATATTTTCATTTCACATTTAAACATATTTAAGAGATATTTTAAGGGTTCGATCGAGATAAAAAACAAGATATTAAGCAGTTTTATCGACTAATAAACCTTGTAAATATTTGTGTAAAATGTCTTCTGTTAAACTAGATGGAGATGTACCTAATTGATTTGCTAAGTTAGACAATTTTTGTTCATCTTCTCTTGATAATACTATTTGTATGGATTTTTCTAAATATTTTTGAGCATAACTTTGGTAAATCTTTTTTGCTTCTTCTACTTGCTTTATGCTGTGCCATTCTCCATTTTCTACACTGTTTAAAATATCTTTTTCTTCTTGATTTAAGTTACTCATTTGCATTCCCTCTTAAATATTTTTTTGTCATTTTTCTGCTAGGTATAATTGTTTTTAAAAATATTTCTTGATTACTTTCAACAAAGAGAACTAAATAAACGTAATCTTTTAATTTTATTATAAAAATAGATTGTTGGCTATACTTTTCTTTATTATAATGATCGATTACATCTAATAAATCTCCTTCTTTAATTGCCTTAACAACTTCAGGAAAACTAATATTTCGTTCTTTTATTAATAAGTTATTTTTGTTTTCATTCCAGTTAAAATTTTTCACCTGATAATTTTTGATAGGTACGAATGATAATCTATAGTATTATACTGCACTCTTTAACAATTTAGGTGCGATCATTACTCGTAATCCTAAAGATTATCCAAAAAATAGCACTATAGAGATTGCTTCGTACCGAACTAGGGACAATCCAACTTAACTAAATTATTCAATTTCCATTCCTAACTAGCTTCTCTTCATAATTAAAGATTATGGGGACTATTTCTATAGAAACATCAAAACACCTTCGCAAAACGGCAATGGATTTGAAGATTGATAAAAATATTCTTGTGGATTAGATTTTAGGTTATGTTTGCCATCCCGATCGGCGAGAGTTAGCCTTGAAGTTATATTTAAAACAAAAAATGTTGTATAAGCATACCGAAAGGGAAATTTTAGATATGCCTTCTCAGGAAATTTATGTGGACTGGTAGGTCTTATCCAATTAAAAAAATTTTTTTTTGCCACCAAGGAAGATATTGATTTTCTTCTTTTTGAATATCTCGAAGCATTTGTTGTAATTCTTTTTGATCTTCTTTTGTTAACTGATTTTTAAAATTTTTTATGGCTTTTTTCATCCAATTAGTTGCTTCCGAATATTGTCGTATTTTAGTAAATAGTTCTGCTATAATCAGATAATAATCTAGGCAAAAAGAATCTAAATTAACCACTTTCTCATAATTTTCAATGGCTTTTTTATATCTTCTCATTAGAAGATAACATCTTGCTATAGATAAATAAGCATCTTTTTCATGGGGATATATTAATATTATTTCTGAATAATTACTAATTGCACTTTTATATTGTTCTAACTCCTCATATAATTCCGCCCTTATCCAATAAAAATCAATATTTTTCGGGTGTTTTGCTATCAGACTTGTGCAATATGAGATTGCTTCTTGATATTTTTCTAATTTGATAAAAATCGTAATTTTAAAACCATATATTTCGTCTTCTAATTGAGGATCGATTGTATTTGCTTTGGTGAAATCTGTGAGAGCGTTTAAATATTTTTCCGTCTCAAAAAATATACATCCACGATAATATAGTGCTTCGGCAGAATCTGGAATTAAATCTAATACTTCTGAAAATCCATTTAAGGCAAGTTGAAAATTTTTTAGTTGAAGATAACAATAAGCCTTCCTAAATATGATTTCGGTATTTTCACTATTATCAGAAAGAATTTTATCATAGTCACAAATGGCTAGTTTGTATTTTTCTTGTGCTAGATAAACATGACCACGATTCTCATAAGCATCTAAAAAAGTTGGTTGTAATTGTATAGTTTTATTAAAGTCATTAATAGCGTCATTGTACTCACTGTTGTCAGCATAAATACAAGCTCTGTAAAAATAGGCTTCCACTAATTCAGGTTTTAATTCAATGGCTTTAGTAAAGTCCAAAATTGCTTTTTGATAATTATAAAAAAGAGCACTTACAATAGCTCCTCCTCCAACTATTCCCCCTAAAATTCCTCCAATCTTATTATTTTCAAAATTTTTAGAATCGAGTTTATCGAGATTATTGTAACCTTCAATAACTAATGTTTTTACACATTCTCCTACAAATTCTTCCATTTTTTTACTCCAAAATCAAAATTTTAACTCTTCTATATTTGAATTTGTACTCCTGAATCTTGAGTATTATCATCCCCCGAATAAGGGGTATTCAATATTTGTGAATCACGTCTATAACTTACCCAACTTATAAATAATATAATGAGGAGAATTAATCCACTAAAAGTAATTAATTTAATCTTGTTTTTCTTTCTTTGTTTGATAGTTTGTTCTCGGAAAGATTCATCTGTTAAACATTTTTTACTTAACATAAAAGATTTATTTACTTTGTCTAATTTTTTAGAAAGTTTAGGCAATAAAGAATTACATTGTTTTTGAATATCATTTATCATATATTTGTTATTATCTTGATGAAAATATAGTCTTCCTTCTTGATCAAAGCCAATAAATTGTATCTGACCAAATAAGACAATATATTTTTCTAAAATAGAAGTATTCAGACTTAATTCATCTTGACAATTTACTATATGCCTCATCGTATTTCTTATACTTTTTGACTTTTCAAAAATAGGCTCAAAATTATTAATCTGAATGTTTAAAATACCACGATCGTTCAAATCAAAATCTCCCGATAAGTTTTCTAAGTATTGATAAAAGTTGAGAAAAAAATTGTCAACACCTATCGACTTAGAGGATACGCAGACTTTCAAGAGTGCTGGAGTCGGGGTCTTTTTTGAGGTTATGGTAGAAATTGAGTAGGTCTGATAGAGTGATAAAATCGCCCCCCTTATCTTTTTTTTCTTTCCCTCTATTCCCTATATATTTTTCTTCCTCAAAAGTATTAAAAATTATGTCGTTGGTGATTTGGATAGCTTTCTTTTCAGGGGTAACTGGAAGATTAAGGGATAGATTGATAGGTTTTCCTTTATAGGTAAAACGGAGCAGGATACACCCATTATTGTCGTAGATGGTTATTTTGCTATCTGATGGACGATAGAGTTTTTTTTGAGTCATTGATTTATGCAAAAATTATGCAAAATATTAAGACTTCTGTGTAGCGTAGAGAAGCTGGAGAGAGCGAAAATGTAAAGATTTTCAACGGGTGCGACAGGACTCGAACCTGTGACCGACTGCTTAGAAGGCAGTTGCTCTATCCATCTGAGCTACGCACCCTTAAAATACAATTAACCATTATAACTGATTGTTGATGCTTTTTGCAACCATTAACCACATCAGATTTTAATCGTCTTATTCTGTAATCTTCTCTTAGCTTGTTGTGTTCCAATATTTATTGGATGACTTCTTAACTAAAGGCATTGGCACAGCCATCAGCCATCGTTCCACAAGCAAGTGAAAGTTGGAGTGACACAAAAGCTACTTATAATTTTTGGAAATCCGAAGGATTTGACTATTTAGAGCAAAACATAATCGTCGAGTGGAAGGTGAATTGAAATATCTATTGCCCTCACTACGGGCATCTGAATCTCAGGGAGAAATAGAAATTGTATTGCCGAAAACCGATTCATAGAATGGATATTGCCGACAATATTACCGATAGAGAACTATATGTGTTAGCCTGTATGCGACGATATACATATCGTTGGCTGATAGTGTGCCTAAACCATTGATTTTAATAACCTTTTGATTTATTCAGCAAACCCTAATTAATGATGATCAACAAACAAGAGGGAGAGTGACAATAAAGTTACTCCCCTCATTTATTTTACTTTCCACTTTGATTTTTCCTTGATGACTTTCCACAATGGCAAGGACGATCGACAATCCTAAACCAGTACTATAATAGTTATTATCCCCTTTAGTACGAGCAGTATCTCCTCGATAAAATCGATCGAACATACGGGGTAACATATCTTCCCTTATACCCATACCATTATCTTTTATCTGGATTTGACAATAATTTTTGTGATTTTTTTTGATAGTTTTTAAGATAACTTCGATCGATAAATTTTGTTGATTATTTTCTTTAAAATTGTGAACAATAGCGTTACTAATTAAGTTAGTAAATAAACGATTAATCTCATCCCAATCACCGTTAATATTAAATAAATTTTCGGTAATATTATCATTATTTTCGATGGTAAAATATAAGTTAATACTTTTTTGTTGTGCAATAATTTTTTGTTCTTCTACTACCTCTAAAAGAAGAGCATCTAAAGGAATTTCTTGAAAATTAGGTTTAATAATACCGCTATCACTTCGAGCTAAAAATAATAAATCATTAACTAAATTTCCTAATCTTTCTGTGAGTCTTTCTAAAATTGTTAACTGTTTTTGTTGTTCATTAATATCGACTTCAGGATAAGATAAAAGGCTTTGAATATTAGTTTTAATAGTAGCAATGGGGTTTCTCAATTCATGGGAAGCATCTGCTGTAAACTGTCTTAAACTTTGGTAAGATTCGATCACAGGTTGAATGGCAATTCCCGATAAAAACCAACCAATTCCAGCTACCGAAAGAATCATCAAAAAAATTGCTAAACTTAAATCAAAAGTTAATTGTTGAATGGGTTTTATAATGTCAAATAAAGGATGACTTACTCTTAAATAACCCAACACATAACGCCCAATTTCTACTCTTTTGGTGATTTGTCTTAATAAATAATCATCAGAAATGCGAATAGTTTTACCCCCTGAATTAAAAGACAGGGGAATAGGCAAGGGTGACTCTAAAGTTTGCCATAATAACTCACCATTAGGACTAAACCATTCTAAATCAATATGATCATCTTCCACTTGATTGGTAGCGTTGGGATGTTGATAAAAACTACCTTCTAAGTTTACTTGATATGTGCCTTCTTCTTTACTCACTCTCTCTATAATTAAGGAAGGCTCAACTATTTCTAAAACGTGTTTTAAGGTGTCGTCAATTCGATCGAGCAGAGTAGTATAAACATAACTATAAATACCGATAGCAAAAATAATCAGTAAGAAAGCAGTTACACTGGTGTACCAAATAGCTAGACGACGACGGGTAGCTTGAAACATTAAGGAATCACAAGAAAAATAAATTGCTTTAAGCTAGGAAATAAAAATCTATTCGATCGAAGTCTATCAAAACTAGGCATTTTTACCAAAAATCAAGGTTGTGAGATTCCGAAGCAAGTTCGGAAAGACAAGTTTCGGTTATTATTGCGTAAGTCCTATTCTATTATTCTTCAACGAATAAAAGTTCATTCCATAACTGCTCCATTTTCTCACATACTTGAGAAGTAGATAGTTTCCCGTTGGTATGTAGAGCGGTAATATAGTTAACTTGAGAGGTAAACATCTGCAATTTTTGATTAGGAATAAAGCCTTTGATATAGTCTTGCCCGTGATAAGGTGAAATTGGATAAAGAAAATCTCTTTTGATTTCTTGAACAATTGTGTTAACCATTGTTTTCCCCCCACTATTACTATAATTTTTGACTTAATTTTATCTTAACCTATTCTTAACCTGTTTTGTCGAATATAAATATTTCCTGACTATTGAAGCAGGGTTTTTTCAAAGTCGGGGTAAAATTGCATTTTATTAGTTCAATTCATTGAACGAAAAATATTAGCTGTAGAATTTATTACACAGCGCGTTATTGATGAAAACCTATATCCCAACGTGTAATTCACTACACGTCTAATAGCGATCGTTAAATAAATTTAACTTAATTTCTACAAAAATATCACTGTTTTTCATAATAATTGATTTTCTAATCATAAAAAATGGCTAGATTTGTTGTCAATTATAGTTTCTAATTAGGGGTTGCTGAAAAAGTCTTTTGATGAAGATAGGGAAGAGGGAAAAGGGAAAAGGGAAGAGTGAATAAATGACAAAAATCAAGGTTTTGA
>NZ_JBLZFY010000119.1:0-11057 GCF_050753365.1 Geminocystis sp. CENA526 | reverse complement strand
TAATTGTTAATTGTTAATTGTTAATTGTTAATTGTTAATTGTTAATTGTTAATTGTTAATTATTTTTTGATTCCTTGATAGGTAATAGTTAAAAATTGTTTTTCATTTAAAACTCCTTTACCCCAAGTGTCGTCTAAATCTGCTAAAATTTTCTTGTCAATTAATTCATCTAAAGTCATGTTTTGCTCGATCGAATCCTTCACTCTTTGATTAACGATTTTGAGCATTTCTTGAAAAGCAATTAATTCTTGTTTATTGCCTACCTTTCCATGCCCCGGAATTAAGATCGTTTGGTCATCACATAGGGGTAAAATTTTATCAATACCTGCAATCATACCATCCACTGAACCGCCCACTTCCGTATCAATAAAAGGATACATTCCGTTAAAAAATAAATCTCCCGTATGAATGATATTTTGATCAACAAAATGAAGCACAATATCCCCGTCAGTATGAGCAAAGGGAGCATGAAAACCACGAATTTCGTTACCATTAAAGTAAAAATTGATGGTTTCGTTAACGGTAATTTTCGGTAAGGCAATATCAGGAGAAACTGGAATATCAGCCCCTATAACTGTATAGGAATGGGGGACTTTCATCTGTTTGCGCATATTTTCATGGCCAATAATTAATGCTCCTTGATTAGCAAAATTTTCATTGCCTCCTGTATGATCAAAATGATAATGAGTGTTGAATAGATAACGAATGGGTTGATTACTGATTCCCTCGATCGAACTCTTGATTTTAGCGGATAATGGAGCAAACTGGCTATCAATCATCAAAATTCCATCATTCCCCACAGAAAGCCCTATATTGCCTCCTTCCCCTTCTAACATATAGATATTATTTTTCAAGAGATTTGCCTTAATTTCTATTTGATCAAAATCTCCTTGTGCTACATGATGATGCTCGATCGAACTGTGAGAATTTGTTTGGGAGGTAGTGTTAAAAGCAATAACATTTTTTCCCCATAAAAGAATGATTAATGAACTAACAATAAGGAGAAAATAACTAATATAATTAAACGGAAATCTTTTTTTAAACATTGGGAATAGTTACTATTCAAAAACGACATCTAATTATAGCTTTAGTTTTTCATATTGAATGTATCAATCGTCAACAACTTGGTAGCCAAATTCAGCTAACCTTAAACGAGATTGGCGCCATTTAGGCTCAACTTTCACAAACAATTCTAAATAAACTTTACCACTTAATAATTTTTGCATCTGTTGACGAGAAGCACTACCAATTTGCTTTAACATCGAGCCTTTATGACCAATCATAATCGATTTTTGCGAATTTCTCTCTACATTAATCGCTGCATAAATTTTCGTTAATTTCTCCCCTTCTTCCATCTTTTCCACCGTCACCGCCACGGAATGGGGAATTTCTTCCTTCGTGAATAACAAAATTTGCTCTCTGATTAACTCTCCAATAATAAACCTTTCAGGTTGATCTGTGACTAAATCAGGAGGATAATAATAGGGACCATAATCTAATTTGTTAATCAATTCTTGTTGTAAACTCTCTAATCCTTCCCCTGTCACTGCTGAAAAGTTTATCATTTGCCAATTTTCTTGACAAATTTCTTGATAACTTTCATTGAGTTTTTCTCTGGTTTCTCCCTGCAAATCTGTTTTATTTAACCCCAACACTACGGGAGTTTGACTTTTTTGTAAGATTTCTGCAATATATCGATCGCCCCCTCCACAGTCAGAAGAAGCATCCACCACGAATAAAACCACATCCGCATTATTAATCGCTGACACCGCATTTTGCACTAAAACTTTGCCTAATTCATGGTGTGGCTTATGAATACCTGGGGTATCCACAAAAATAATTTGCGCTTGGGGAGTGGTTAAAATACCCCGTAAACGATTGCGCGTAGTTTGTGCCACAGGAGAAGTAATAGCTATTTTTTGCCCCACTAAGTGATTCATCAAAGTTGATTTACCCACATTCGGGCGCCCAATAATAGCGATAAACCCTGATTTAAACTCAGGGGTGGCAACGGGAATAACGGGTAAAAAAGATTGATTAGCCATGGGGAAAAATTCCTAGAATATACTCACCTTGATTGACAGTATCGTTAGTAGAGACATCATAAATTATGCCTTCGTCTGCGGATTCAATCTCTATTATAGTAGGTGTTATACTGGTTTTTAGAAATGACAAAATGTTATACAATACATCACCTCGTTGAATTTTTGTGCCTTCTTTTAAACGATGACGAATAATTCCTCCTTGGGGTGCATAATAACTTTTGATGGTATTTTTAGGTATTAATTTTGTCTTTTGTTCAGGAGTAATTAGTTCTAAATTGAGCATTTTTTTTGCTGATAAATAGTTAATAATTCCCTTAAATCCTTTCTTAACAGATTCTTCATTTACTTTCATTCCTGAGCCTAATTCTAATGTCCATGCTTCCACATCAAAAGTGATATTTCTTCGGGCTTGACTCAATTTTTTCTCTAAGACTAACCAAGGATTTAAAAAGGCTTCATCAAAGGCGTTACCGTCATATTTGTTCATTAAAATACCATAATCTAAGAGAAAATAATCAGCACTTTTTTGACGATAATCAAAACAATAAAGATAGTCGATCGAACTGACACTAGAACTATGAATATCTATAACATAATTAGCGTTTAGAGATAAAGATTGTAAAATATTACGGTAATCTTCAGAAAAAGAAACACCTCGATAGGGATTGATTTTGTCTAGTTTTTCCTGAAACTTATTAAGAATATCTTTTAAAAAATTAGCTTGAATTTCTTGTTTAGAAAGATTAATATTTTTTCGCACAAAATCATCGATATTAACATTTTCGTGACTATAATCCCAAAAAATGCGATTCCAATTATTGCCATCATAGGGGCTATATCTGCCTGTAGAAAAAAACAGATTGCGTTGATTAACTCCCGTAGGGTTACACATAGGAATTAAGACAATTTCTCCTTGAACTTCATCGCTATTTAAGCTATTTAAAAAAGTAATTAATTCATAAATAACGGCATTGCCAACAATTTCAGCACCGTGTAAATTAGCTTGAATATAGGCTTTTTTATTCCCTGTTTTTCCTTGAAAAGTATATACGGGAATTTGTAAAGTATCTCCACTAGCTAAAGTTTGTATTTCTATTAATTGATAATCAGGTGTCATAATTTCTGATCAGAAAATATATTTTGATAGATGAGAAAACTTAATGATAGAAGAGATTGCTTCGTTTCCTCGCAATGACATAATTAATTGTTTTTTTACTTATCTTAATTCCTCATTCCTCATTCCTCATTCCTCATTCCTCATTCCTAATTATTCAGAGACTTTGACACCATAGGTATTTAATACAGCTTGTAATTGCTCCTCGTCATCTTTACTTAAGGAAGTGCGTAAAACTGTACCGCCATATTTGCTTACTTCGTCTAAGACTTTATCAGGAGTTACTTTCTTGATGAGAATAAATAAAGCAGAGGTATTCGGTTGTAAAGTCTCTCCTAATTCTCTCATAAAATTATCGTCAACTCCAATGTCACTTAATGCACCACCGATCGCACCAGTAGCCGCACCAACTGCAGCACCAAAGAGGGGTACAAGAAATAAAGTACCGATTAATAATCCCCAAAAACCGCCACTAGCCGCACCAGCAGTGGTTAAGTTAATGGCTTGTTTGAGTTGCACTTTTCCATCGGCATTCTTGACGACAACGGCGGCATCTTCTAATTCGATTAAGTGCTCTCTTTGTAATTTAGCAAGGGTTAATCTTACTTCTTCGGCTTTAAAAATGTCATCGTAGGCGATCGCAATTAGAGTACTCATATTTAATTGATTTTCAAAATTGTTGATAAACTAACATTAATTTAACAGAACTTAATCTTAATCTTAATCTTAATCTAAATTTCTGATATAGCTTATGACATTTTCCTTCAGAGATTGTGCTAAATAGGCGGTTAACAAAAAACTACTTTCTCTGACGGATTTGCCTAGATAATTTTTGACGGTTAAACACTCCCCAATTTTGACGGTGACACTACACCCTTTTTGGGGAATAGGTTGACTATATTTAATTGTCACAGGAAGAATTTTTATTTCTACTTCTGGCTTGGCAGTTTCTACTTCTAAGGCAATTTTTGCAATACCTCTTTTTAAAGTTTGCACTTCATCGGTACGATATATATTTCCCTCTGGAAAAATTACTACCATCTCTCCTTGAGACAACAAGTCAAAACTATGGCGTAAACTGTCCATACCGGGGCGCTCAGTATTTACCTCGAACCCCCCCAGACGTTTGATCAACCATCCCTGTATGCCCTTCATTTCGTTGGCTGATACCATAAAATGAGGGTTTCTTCCACTGACTAATTTTCCAGTAGCGTAAGGAACCACTAACGCATCCCAACGAGAACGATGAGTGGGCGCAATAATTACCGCCCCCGTTTTGGGTACATTTTCTTTGCCGATAATTTCCATTTTTTTAAAGAAGAAGGGAAACACTAACTTAGTGGCAAGAGGATAAACTAATTTAATTAACCAAGGGGATATATGGGAAGTTATCTGACTTTCATGGTGATAGATTTGAGTTTGTGTTGATGTATCATTCATAATGGGGATAACTCCATCAATATTTACTATACCTCTAGGTTAAAACTATTGTGCCATTATTCGGGGTTCGATCGTGCCACTTTTTCAAGTTTCACGTTTATTGACAGGCAAGATGGCTGTTTTACGTTACGAATCAGTATAGAGAGAGATTATTAATTTTTAATTTCGATGGTTGCTTTTCTACCTAATCGATCGTCTATTTCTAAATTTATTTTAATATATTGGGGTGGTAAATAAGGCAATAATTCTGCCCATTCGATCGCAGTAATTCCTGCTTCAAATTCAATACTTTGCCAATAATTTTCTAAGTGTAATTCTTTAATTTGTTCTGCATTTAGACGGTATAAATCGATATGATAAAGGGGAATTTTTCCTTCATAATATTCATTAATTAAAGTAAAAGTTGGACTGACGATCGAATCTTGAATACCCAAACCTTCCCCTAATCCTTGAATGAGAGTAGTTTTTCCTGCTCCTAAATTACCACTTAATAATAAAACAGTATGAGGAGTTAATTTTTGTGCTAAATCTTGTCCTAATTTTTTAGTAGCTTCTTCATCAGCAAGTAAAATAATTTCTGGTATTTTGTCAGTCATATCATGAATAAATTTATCAAAAAATATTATAACTTGTTCCTGTTTTTCTTGAAATAAATACCTATTACCCATTACTCATTACCTATTATCTATTACTTCCCTTCATCAAAATACTATATAAATGCGTTGGAGTTAATTACAATCATCACTGGGGGTAGAAATAACTTCCACGGTAGCAAAACCACTATTTTTCATTAACTGTGTCATGAGTATAACTGCTTTTTCGTTGGCTTGATCTAATATCTTTTGTTGACAAGCGGTTTGTCTTATTTTCGTTAGGGTTTCTTGTTGTGCTTTAGTATGCAACTCAGGTGCAACATCAGGACCTAAATTGAGAAAACCTCGATCGTAATGATAAACTTGAGATTGATTTACGTCTATTTTTTCGTCTAAAATTTGGGCAGGAGGTAAGGTTATTTTGATTTTATCTCGATCGATCGAAACATCATCAACGGTTATCATACTTAAGTCTAAACCTGCCTTCACTTCTCCTCTGGCAACGTAAAGTAAATTTGTTTCCCCTACTACCCAATTACCAATTTTACGACTAGATGAGGTGGGTACGATCGAATCCATCGTAAAAACACTGGTAGTTAATTCGCTTACCATCTGTATTTGCTGAAGAATAATATAAGGATTATTAACCTTAGCAGTAGTTACTTCATGACGAAAAATATTGGTAATACCTTGAATAAAATTATCCGTAGTTTTCCAGATACCGAATAATCCCAGAAGTATCGCTAAAGTAAAACCACCACCGCTTAAAAATATCGTCCTTTTCCAGAGACGAGGATGGATAATAAAAGGTTTAGAGGTATTCATGGAAATCTGAGAATCAAAAATTAAGTATAGGTCATTATACCATAACAAAACACGGCTGTTTCATTTTTCAATTTTTACTGAATTTCGATCGAAACTTGTGCAGTATAAATTTCATCAGGTTGTAAGTAGTTTAATTGTTCTCCTGTATTAAGAGCATTACGGGGCGCACTCCAAGGCTCAATACAAATAAAATTTTTATCTTTCAATGTCCAAAATACAAGGGTAGAAAATAAGTCACTGTAGGAAATTTCAACTTTTAAATTGCGTTTTCGATCGAAAAATCCTGCTTTTTGCCCTTGTAATTGAGTAAAAGCGATGTCAATTTCTTCCACATTATAGTCTAATTCCCCATTAAAACTATAAGTTTTATCCCCCAACTTGCTATTATATTCTTGAGCAGGAATATCCAGTTGTAACTGAGTTTTATCACCGCAGAAAAAATAAGGATGAAACCCCACAGAAAAGGGCATGATTTTCTGAGATTTATTATAATAAGATTGCTCAATAATTAATTGTTTTCCTATTAGTTTATAAGTAAAATTTAGCTCAAATTGAAAAGGATAAACTTTGATAGTTTCTGAATCACTGCTTAAAGATAAGGTTATACTGGCACTATTATTAGTAGATTGATTTGTGACTATCCAAGGTAAATCTCTCGCAAAACCATGTTGTTTTAAAACATAACTTTTTTCTTGATAGGAATAGAGATTATCAGGTAAATTTCCACAGATAGGAAACAAAATAGGAATGCCTCCTCTGACACTTAATTGAGGATTTTTAAATCTCTCTTTATCTAAATAGAAAATTTTTTGTCCTTGAATTGTCCAATCCGTAACAATTCCGCCTCTTTCTGGCACGATTTCTAAGCGAGAATCACTATCTAAATCTTTTAATATATAAGTTAAATATTCTTCTTGTTTAACTGCGATATTATACATAGTTTGCTTCTTCTATTTTGAGTATGATAAATTATTGATCAAGGTAGGGAATAGGGAAAAAAGATAGATTTAATAATAATTAGATAACATTTTAATTTTATATCACTAATATTTAAAATAAATATATTTGCGATAAATAATAGGCAATTATTCCACTGATAACAGGTACAGTTAAATTATCTATACCGATCGAAGAAAAAGTTTCTAATATCGTAGCACATATTCCCACGATCGAGGCAAGGATTAAATTTTGCCAAGAAAAACCCATGATAATTATAGTAACAAAAATACTAACTATTGTCATAGTAAAAGAACCTTCCCAGCTTTTTTTATTACCTAATACTTGATATTTATTTTGTCCATATTTTTGTCCAATTAATGCCGCCATGCCATCACCATAACTCATAATTAAAATACCAATAGTAGTAAATTGTTTTTGTCCATTTTGCCAAAATAACACGGTTAAAATGCCAATACTAATAGCATAGAATAGAGTGCCTAAACTTTTTCTTCCTATGCCATTAACACTAGGTAAAATAGGGAAAAAATAGGAAGTAATAGCAATCAAAGATGCGATAAAAGAAGCTAAAATAATCACATCCTTAGAGATGTTTAAATACCATGCCAGTAAAATCACATTTCCCGTACCTATATGGACAATTTTGCGAGTTAATTCAGAATCACTCTTATAATAACGACTAAAAATTTCTGCTATTAATAACAATATACCTAAATAAATAGTCACGATCGAAATGGACACAAATTCTAGGTTTAAATTCATAGTAAATAAGTAATAAAAAATGAGTTATTTAGAAGAAAAAATGTTCAATCACAAGATTTTAATTGACACTTACTCTAAAATTTAAACTTTTGTTGTATTTAGTTATTTTATTTTGAGTATGATAAATTATGTCTTAAAAAAGGTGTTAGGTATCTCGTTGTTGATAAGCGACGCTCAATAACCAGAGTCAAAATGTAGCAGGTATTAGGTTAAATTCAAACTTTTTTCTGTCTTCCAATCCGTAAACTTAGATGTACAATACAATATAATTCAAAAGGTATTATTAGTAAAATTTGAAAATCCCTTGAAGGGTTCTAAATATTGTACCATTAAGAATGATGGTGTTAAAAGGGCGAACGATGGGACTCGAACCCACGAATGGCGGAACCACAATCCACTGCCTTAACCACTTGGCTACGCTCGCCGTTACGATATTTGATTATAGCATATTTTTTGTAAAATGATCTAGTTATTCTGAAAAAAAATTTTATGAATCCATTTCCTCGTGAACAGAAAAGTCCTTTATCTATTACCTTAACCATAGGAGGAAGTTTATTTCTAGTCTTTGGTTTACTTTTAGCTTTCACTAATCCCAATCAAAAAAAATATGAGTTATTTGCCACTGAACAATTAATCACCTATGCTAAGGAGAATATTTGTAACGCTACTTCTAATAATTTAGAACAAGTCATTAAGAGTCAAGTCTGTAATTTAATGATTGATACGGGTAAAAGTCAAGTACCTACCCTTATCGGTAAAACAACTCAAAGACGTAATTATCTCTTATTAAGTATTTATGAGACAAATTTATATCTCTATAATTTCACCACCATCGGGCTTTTAAATCAATTTTATGTCATTGGTTTTGAAAAAGTATATCAGGAATAGATATAACCGGTCTAAATTTCATATAATGTGGATTAAATGATTCGATCGATTTTAAGGTTTTATTTTTCAACCCCCAAAAAATATAATTACCATGAGCAATAATATTAAGTCTAACACTCAGGAAATAATCGAAAGTGAATATACTAGGACTCCTCCTTGGGGTACAGTTACGCTATTAGAAGATGGAAAAAATTACCGTATTCATAAAATCATTCTCAAACCAGAGCATCATATTAGTACTCAATTACACTATCATCGTAGTGAACATTGGATAGTAGTAGCAGGAACGGCAAAAGTAATTATTGATGGAGAAGAAAGGTTATTATTACCAAAACAGTCCACTTATGTACCGATGAATACCCGTCATCGAGTTGAAAATCCGGGGGTTGTACCGTTAGTCATGATTGAGGTACAAAATGGAGAATATTTAGGCGATGATGATATTATCCGTTTTCCCGATGAAGAATAAATAGAATTTCTGATTATCTCTCAATTCTTTATTTTTAAGAGATTTTTTGATAAAGTTGGGTTGAACAATGTTCAACCCCTACGCAGAAAATGAGATAAAAAATTCAATTGTAGTTTAAGATAAACCCACAGAGGGAAGTTTGCTAATCAGAGATTGAGCATTACTTAGAATACCGTATAGCACGACAGTACCTTGAGCTTCACTCCAACGAATCATAAAGTTAGGTTGTAAACCAAAGAGAATAATTAAAAATGCTAACACTAAAGCAGGAATCCTTTCACTCCACAACACGGCTGGTAAATTGCTTAACTCAGGAGTTAAACGCCCAAAAAAGACTCGATTAACCATTAATAAAAAGTAAACTGCTGTCAATCCTGTACCCACTAAACACAGTAAAGTAGGAATAGGGAAAATAGGAAAACTGCCTCTAAATACCAGAAATTCTGAGATAAATCCTACCATCCCCGGTATTCCCGAACTTGCCATGACTGCTAAAATCATCAGACTACCAGTAATAGGTAAGCCTTTTTCGGGATTAAGTAAACCTCTGAGATAATTGACATCTCGACTGCCAGTCTTTTTATAAACAATGCCCACCAGAATAAACAACATTGCCGAGATTAAACCGTGACTTATCATCTGCAAAATAGAGGCATTTAAACTTAATCTTGTGGTTGCCGCCGCCGCTAATAACACATAAGCCATGTGGGCAATGGAAGAATAAGCGACTACTTTTTTCATATCTTTTTGGGCGATGGCACAACTAGCACCATACAAGGCACTAATACTAGCTAAATAGGCTAAATAGGGGGCGATTGTCACCCATCCCTCAAGGAAGAAACCGACTCCAAATCGTAGTAAACCATAAGTTCCTAATTTCAACAAAACTCCTGCTAAAAGTACTGATACTGGAGTACTAGCTTCCACATGGGCATCGGGTAGCCAAGTATGGAAGGGAAAAATAGGGATTTTGATAAAGAAACCGATTAAAAGGGGTATTAATAGTAAGATTTGGCTACTAACTGCAATGGAATGGGATTTTAAAGGCTCAAATGCAAAGGTTGCTTCTCCACTTAACCACACTAAACCGAGGAAGGATGCCAAGATAAAAAAGCCCGAAATGAAAGTATAGATTAAAAATTTCATGGCGGCGTAACCTCTTTTTGCCCCACCCCATACGGCAATTAAAAAATATAAAGGCACAACTTCTATTTCATAAAAGAGGAAAAATAGCAATAAATTTTGAGCTAAAAATGCTCCTGCAACTCCTCCTGTTAATAATAAAATCATGCCGTAATAAAAGCGAGGGCGTTGTATATCTTTTGGGGTAATATAAACTGCTATTAAGGTTAATAAACTATTGAGACATAATAAAGGAAATGATAAACCATCCACTCCTAAGTCATAACCTAAGCCTAACCACGTTAACCAAGTAAAATGTTCGGCAAATTGTATGCCTATAATGTCTGTTTGAAATTGCAAACCTAAAATAAGATTAAGAACACAAATTATTCCTGTTATTATTAACGTTATATTTCTATAAATTAGATTATTTTTAAAATTAGGTAAAAGAGTGATTATTATAGCTGAAATTATAGGAATCCAGATAAATAAATTTAACATTTTTTAAATTAAATTACTTTGACTATTTTAGGGTAAACATGAGCGATCATTCTGTGGTAATAACCTTTTGATTGTACCAGTTTCAAGGTTAATATTAGATTTTATTTCTCAACTAAACCCTCAAAATCGATCGAACTACCAACAATCCTCATCTTCAATTTCTTCTTATTCTTGATAATGATACCGACAGAACAACAAACTGACAAATTTTCACTTAAAGGTTTGAGTTTACAACAACTTCGCAAAGAGCATCGATTGCTTTAGCTGTGGGATGTATTGCGACACAATATGCGGGTGTCGAGAATATTTTTTCTAAAATTAGTTGTCATTTTTTATTTTAC